>CADCIZ010000018.1 GCA_902801685.1 uncultured Erysipelotrichaceae bacterium
AAAAAATATTGAAATCTTTATATCAATAAAATTTCAATATTCTTGTCATAAATAATTATATTATGTCGATTTATCCTAGTCGGATGATTTTATCCTGGTTTTTAAATGTACTTTATTGACTTAATGGGGATAGTGTGCTATCATCATGATGATAGGTGATCGTATGAGAAAGTTGTTAAATAAAGTTTTTTTATTACCAGGATTATTATCTATAATTGTTATAACCTTGATGTTAACTGTAGGGAGTAATGGTAATGTAATTTATAATACTATCATGAGTAATTCTGTTACATCATCATATTATTATTGTAAAGATTCATCTTATACATTAAAAGGTGATAAATGTATTAAATTTGAATATAGTGATCAGTTATTAGCAGGTGATGCTAATTTGGATGGTAATTTTGATATAAAAGATGTTACATATATTCAGTTATATATTAATAATAGGATAAATTTTGATGCTAGCGCACTTTTAGTAAGTGATGTAAATAAAGATGGTTCTGTTAATAAAACTGATTTAGAACTTATTCAAAAAGCTATTGCTAATTCAACTAAGATAACAAATGGTAGCCCATCAAGTATTAGTGATTCATCTAAATATGAAATAGGCAAAGAAAAAATATGCTTAGAAGGTTATTTAAAAAATAGTAATAGATGTTATAGAAAAAGTGTAATTAATGCTACTAAAGTTGATTTTATATATGGTGATATTAATTCAGATACTAAGATTGATGAGATAGATGCTAGTTTATTAAGTAATTATTTAGATGGAAGTTATTCTTTAAATGATATTCAAAAGAAAACTGCAGATATTAATCAAGATAGCATTATTGATATTAATGATTTAAATCAAATTAATTCTATTATTCTAGAAAACGATAAAAACAGTGTGTCTGCAACAATATCTGTTTTAAATAATGTTAATTTAAATGAAGTTAGAAATAATACAAATATTGAATTTGAAGCAAAGTTTAATATTTCTTTAAATAGAAAATATTATTATAAATGGTTTGATGTAAAAAAGACAGATAATGTAGTAGAATCTAAATGTATGATGATTCCAAATAATAGATATGATAAATACTCTATTACTGCAACAGATAATAATGAATATGTGCTTTTAAAGATATACAATGATTCTAACTGTAATAGTCAAATTAATTTATATAAAACAGATGAGATAAAAATTAAAGAAGAAGTTAGTAGTATAGATTTAGATTATAAATTATTAAGTCCAATGCTAACTACAAGTATTGTTAATAAAGATACTGAACTTAAGTTTTATTCTAAATTTAATGTAGTTGGAAGTAAACAATATTATTATAAGTGGGATGTCTATAATGATAATATAATTGTAAATAATTCAAAGTGTAGTAAAGTTACAACAGAAGCTATTAATCATAGTCTTAAGGTAAATGCTAAAGATGTATATGGAAATTGGCAAGTATACTCTGATTCAGCCTGTACAAATTTAGTTGGTAGCTATGAAACAGAAAAGTATAATTATTTAGCAGATTCAATTAGTTTAAATATTAACTCATCTAGATTAAATGTATCATCTAATTTGAAATTACAACCTATAGTTAAATCTAATTTAGATAATATTAATGATTATATTAAGTGGAGTAGTTCTAATACTGCAGTTGCTACTGTTGATAAAAATGGAGTAGTTGTAGGAAAGAAAAAGGGAAGTGCTAAAATAACTGCTACTATTGGTAATATATCTAGTAGTGCAGATATTAATGTAGTAGATATTGGAAATGATACAAGTATAGAGTGTCCAATGTTGGAATATGAAAAAAAAGGAGACCTTACTACAATTACAGTTAATAAGAATTCTACATTTAATAAGTATGACGTATATTTATCTACTAATGATCATGTAGGATATTGGGCTGGTTTTGAGAATATTAATAAGAATGTTACCTCGAGTATAAGTTTTAATAACAAATATAAAAATAGTTATTCAAATCAAGCTAAAATAGTTGTTTATAATAATTACGGAACTAGTAGAAATTGTTATACACCACCACTTACTTGGAAATGGAATACTGTAAGTACTAGTGCAACTTGTCCATCATTTAAATATAAATATGATAAAGTTAGTGGTGCTAATACATATACATATCAAATGGATGGAGTTACAACAAAAAGTGGTATTAGTAAGTTATATGTTGCTTTTGATTTAAATAGTAATTATCAATATAGTTGGTACACATCACAGAAAGATGGAGGTTATAGATTGTTTAAAACTTATAGTACCTCTAGTAAAGATGTTGAACCTAGTGTGACTGGACAATATTATAATAGAAATGGTCAAGTTGTAGTTACTGATAGCAGAGGTAATAGTATAATATGTAAGACGGAAGCAATCAATAATCAAAGTTTTGAAAAAAACACTGTTGGTTCAACCGATATATACTCTGAAAAAGGATTTAATACAGATGATAAAAATAGTGTTATAAATGTATTAAAGAAAATGAAAAATGAAAGTCCAGCTAATTTAGCAGCTTCAACACTATTTCTATATAAATCAGAAACATATATGTCAATATATGGAAACTCATGCGGCAACTATAGAATTGCATCAAATAATATTGCATACAGCGAATCTAAGAATAGACCAAATGGAACATCGTGTGGTGGTTATGCTAATTCAACATATTATAAAGGTGCTATTAAACATGAATTTGGACACAGTATGGACCATATGAATGAACTTATAACGGGTGTTAGCCTTTCTAATTCAATGTATAATGGTAAATTATTAAAAAATTATTCTGATGCATATAATATGAATAAAAAACAATGTAATGGGGATTATTGTTTGAGATATAGAGAAGGCTATACTTATGGAGATGCCAATTATGAATTCTTAGCTGATTTAATATCTTATGATTATCATGACTTTAAAATGAATAATGAACTTTTCAATTTAAGAAAGCAGATAATGAGTTTATATTATAATAATTATCAGAATAATAAATCAAAATTCAATCAAATAAAGGAGAGTTTTAGATGAAAAGTATTATAAGTAAAATTCTTTTGGGAATAGTATTAATAATAATAGTATTAGTTCTTCTTTTATTTGTTAGTAATAATAAGAAGAATGAAAAATATACTGATTTAAAAAATGCACTATCTAATACTTTCTTTTATTTAGATAATAATGACTATACAGATATGAATACAATATCTGATTTATGTAAAATTTCTTTAATATTTGATACAAATTATATGAATAGTGATTACACTATTTATGAAAATGATAAAATTAATGGATATACGAAACAAAATGTAGTTAAATCAATTAAAAATATTTTAGGAGATAATGCAATTATTAATTTTGAGATGAATGAATTAAATTCTTATGATTTTCTTTTAAGTGATAATTGTATTTATAACAATAAAATTACTAATTTAACATACAATTCTGATAAGAATGTTTTATATAACTCTGGTGATGAAATATCTAATAGATTTATTATGGTTAATTGGATTAATGATTCTGAAAATATGGATTATCTAACATTAAAAGCGCAAGCATTAATGATTGTTAAAAACGAAAAATATGATTTATATAAAGATAATAAAATGGAATATTTAATAGGTAGTTATAATAGTTTAAATGAGGCAAAGAATGCGGCAAGAAAGAACTATAATAAATCATATGATTACGAATTTGAGTTTAAAAAAGAAAATGGTAATTATATTTGGACAGAATTTCATAGAAAGATATATAATGATGTTATTGTAGATTAATCTCTAGTACTTCTAGAGATTTTTTTTCTGCATAAAATTATTTAGGAGGATTTATGGATAAAGTTACTAATGCAATATCTTTAATATTAATATCATTTATTATATCAGTTATAATAGGTTATTTTTTAATAAAAATACTTACTAAAAAACATATTAATCAAAGTTTAAGTATATATCTAGAAGAAAGACATAAGAGTAAATCTCATACACCTACCATGGGAGGATTAATATTCTCAATTACACTATTAATTGTTGGAATATTATTATATATAACTAATAAAATAACTATAAGTTTTAATCTAATTATAGTTTGGTTTACTATACTATCATATTCATTAATAGGTTTTATAGATGACTTTCTAATCATTAAAAATCATAATAATAAAGGTTTAAGTGAAAAGAATAAATTCTTACTTCAAATGTTAGTTGCTCTTGTATTTTTTTATCTGTTTTTAAAAGCAGGTAATGAAACATTAATCTGGATACATTCCTTAAATATAAAAGTAAATATCTCATGGTTTTATGGATTATTTATATTATTTGTGCTTGTTGCAAGTAGTAATGCCGTAAATCTTACAGATGGATTAGATGGACTTGCAGGAGGACTATCTTTAATTGCTTTTTTGACATTTGGAATAATTGCATATAATACATCATGGCTATCCGGGTATATAGAGATTGCTTATACCTGTTTTATTCTAGTAGGTTCTTTATTTGGTTTTCTAATATATAACATGAATCCAGCTAAGATATTTATGGGAGATACAGGTTCTCTTGCTTTAGGTGCGGGATTAGGTTCAATTGCTATATTAACGCGTCATGAATTATTATTAGTTTTAATAGGTATTGTATTTGTTATAGAAACACTTACTTGTATTATTCAAAGATTCTACTATAAACTAACACATAAGAGACTATTTCTAATGACACCAATACACCATAGTTTTGAAAAAAAAGGCTATAAAGAAGCAGATATCGTTAAATATTTTTGGATAGTAGGAATACTTGCATCATTAGTTGCTTTAGCGTTTGGGGTGCTATTATGAAAATAAATAAAACATTGTTTATTAGTATTATAGTTATATCATTATTTGGAATTTTAATGATATATTCGGCATCACATATTTGGGCCGAATATAAATATGGTGATGCTTTAAAATACGTTAAAAATCAAGGATTATTTTTCTTAATAGGATTATTTTTAATGAATATGGTTAGTAAAGTTAATTATAGATGGTACTATAAGAATGCCAATAAAATATTATTAATCTGTTTTATTTTATTAATACTTGTATTAATACCAGGAGTAGGAAGCGTTAGAAATGGATCGCGCAGTTGGTTTGGTATTGGCCCTTTTGGTATTCAACCTTCAGAGGCAGCTAAATTAGGTTTAATTATATTTGTATCAAAATATTTATCGAATAATGAGAATGAAATTAAAAATATCAAAAGAGGAGTACTGCCTATATTAGGATTAACACTTCTTATGTTTTTCATAATTATGCTACAACCGGACTTTGGTACAGGAACAATTCTAGTAATGGCCATAGTTGGACTATTATTTGTTGGAGGAGTAAGTATTAAATTCTTTCTACGTATTGGCCTTGTCGGTTTACTTGGCGTAATAGGATTAATAATAGCCGCTCCTTATCGTCTTGCGCGAATATTATCATTCGTTGACCCTTGGAAAGATCCTCTAGGATCTGGCTTTCAAATTATACAGAGCTTGTATGCAATAGGGCCAGGTGGATTATTTGGCATGGGCTTTGGAAATTCCATTCAAAAACATTTCTATCTACCAGAACCACAAACAGACTTTATCTTCTCTATAATATCAGAAGAATTTGGATTCTTAGGAGTAATAATAGTAGTAACTTTATTCTTAATTATAATTATATCTTGCTTTATTATTTGCACTAAAACTAACAATCTATTCTCTAAGTATTTAGCTTTCGGTATCACGTTTCAATTTTCATTTCAAGCCTTACTTAATTTAATGGTTGTAGTCGGATTAATACCTGTAACAGGAGTAACACTACCATTTCTATCGTATGGAGGTTCTAGTTTACTTATTAGTATGTCCAGTATGGGAATATTACTTAATATTAGTAGAGAACTTTGATTTTGCAATTTTATAAAAATGTGGTAGAATACTTTTCGTTGGGGGAATGAAAATGTATAGTAGTTTTGTAAAATACTTAGATTCTATTAATAAATTAGATAAGAAAACTTATGAAAATATTAAAAAACAATTTGGAGAAGATACTGATTTATATTTTGAAGAATACATTTTATCGATAGATGAAAATGATTCTAGTTATGATAAAGTAGATTATTACATTAAATTAAAAAGTACTAAGTTTGATGTAAGTAATATATCTAATAATTTAGATCCAAACTTTCTCATATATTTAAATGAAATTAGTAAATATCCAGTTCTTGAGCAACATCAAGAAATAGACTTAATAAATAAAATAAAAAATTTTGAATATGAGTTAAGAAATTATAGTGTTGATGATAAAATGTTAGATTCTATTATGATAAAGTATGATTATAAGAAAGAAATAGGTCATAATTTAGAATCAAGAAAGTCACAGTTAAAATATTTGTATAAGAATGAAAAACTTATTGATAGAGATGATTTAAATATATTTAAAAAATATGTAGATTATATAAAAAACAAATATTACTTTTATAATTGTAATCTTAGATTAGTTGTATTTTTTGCAAAAATTAGAGTTTGTAATGAAAGTGTTTTACTTGATTCTATTCAAAATGGTAATATAGGACTTATGAAAGCAATAGATAATTATGATATAAGTAAAGGCGCAAAATTTTCAACTTATGCTTATTATTGGATTAATAACTATATGGTGAGGGAATATAGGCATAGTAATTGTGGCTTGAAAATTCCATATAATATGTTAGAAATTATAAATTCATATAAAGTATTCAATGATGTTTTTTATAGTACTTATGGAATATATCCTTCATATGATGATAATTATGAGTTTTTCTATAAAAAAATGAATGTTAAAGAATATTTTCATAAAAAAAATGAAATAGAAAAGAAAAAAGTAATAGATCAATTAATAAAACAAATTGAAATGACTATCTATATAGAACATGTTACATCATTAAATGCAACTATTGATTATGATGATGGTGATGAAACAGAATTAATGGATTATTTAACGGATAATAGTGTAGATATAGAAGATAGTTTAAATAAAAGTATCATTGAAGAAAAACTAAAGAATGTCTTTAATAAACTATCTAATAAAATAGTTTGCGTATTATTGCTTAGAAATGGTATAAAAATAAGTAAGTATTTAACCTTTGAGGAAACAAAAGATGTTTTTAGTAATTTATCAGATGATGAAATAAATATTTTATGGAATAAAGGACATTATTTAACACAAAAAGAAGTTGGAGATTTATTGTCAGTGACACACCAAAGAATCAGTGATATCGAAGTAAATGCTAAAAGAAAGATGAAAAAATATGAAAAAAAATTTGTTGATTATCTAAAGTAATTAATAGATTTTTTTTATAATAGGAAATCAATGCTTTCTAATAAAAAAAACGTTGACATCGCGAATATATGTATGTTACACTGTTTATGTAACTGGAGATGGTTATATGCAGAAGATTATAAAAGGTTATGTTTCAGGATGTATCTAAATGATAGACAAATTGAACTTATTGAAAAAAGTTTTGGATGTAGTAGATTTATTTATAATCATTTCTTAGAGATGAGTCATAATTACATTAATAAAGATGATTGTATAAAACAATTACCATTATTAGAAAGAGAAAATGTTTGGCTAAAAGAAGTAGATAGTTGTCTGCTTAGATGTAGTATTTTTGACTTGGAAAATTCATATCAAAGATATAAAAATAAGTTAGGTGATAAACCTAAGTTTAAATCAAAGAATAAATCAAGACAATCATATAGAACTAATAATATTGGTAGTGTTTATAAGGTTAGAGAGTATAATAGTATAAATATTGATTTAGATAAAATTATAATTAAATTACCTAAATTAAAAGATGTTATTATTAGAGAATATAGGAATCTATGTTCTATTAAAGGTAGAATTATTAATGCAACTATATATAAAGAAGCAGGTAAATACTATGTTAGTGTATGTGTAGAAAATTTTGTTACTATACCATATATAGTACCTACTAAAATTGTAGGGATAGATTTAGGCATTAAAGATTTAGTCATAAATTAGATATTAGAGCAACACTTTAGGCAAGTAGAGCCAAAGATTTTATAAAGTTGATACATATTATCCCAGTAGTCAAATATGTTCAAGATGTGGATATAAGGAGTCTAAAGTAAAGGATTTAAGTCTAAGAGTGTGAGAATGTCCAAATTGTACTAGTAGAAATAATAGAGATTTAAATGCCAGTATAAATATAATGTTTGAAGGTATTAAAATGTATATGGAAAGGGAGTTAACAGAACTTCAAGTAAACTAAATTTTGACAATAATAAGTAGGGTAGCGACTATTAGAAGTGTTAGTTGCCGATATTGGTCTATGGAGAGGCATAAGTTTCGATGAAGTAGAAAAAGCCTAACGTGAGGTAGGCAGTAGTCAAAATTTATTTTTGACTTTTTGTTCTGTTTTGGAGTATAATAACTGTGTAGTGAGAAGTAAGGAGTTTTTATGAAGAAGAAAAAGGGAAAACATGCAGTTAAAAATAAAATAAAATTTAATAAATTGTTTATAATAATACCAAGTATTTTGATTGTACTTATAGGTTTTCTAGTAATAACTTTTAACAAAAGATTAAGTGATTTAAAGAGGTATTCTAAAACTTATATATCTAGTAATAAATATCAAAAAGAATTAGGTAAAAAAAATATAAGTGCGAAGTATAACTTAAGTAAATCTTACTATATTACTTATCCTAAGTTTTCTAATGATAATTTAGATAATATTATTAATGAAGAAAAAGATGTAATTATTAAAAATGTAAAAGATAATTCTATTACAGATAGAATATCTGAATTGTTTATTAATAGTCATAAATATAGTATTACTGATTATGAGGTATATAATGGAATTGATGGAGTAATTAGTGTTGCTTTTATTGAAACTAAATTTAAGAATAAAAAAGATATTGAGTATAAAAAAGTATATACTATTAACTTAGATCCAAGAGAAAAAGAAATTTTAAATGATACGTATATGTTTATTGGAGATTATAAAACTAAATTTACAGAATATATCGATAATTATTTGAATAGTAATGAAGAATTAAAAGGAAAACTAACTAAGAACTATAAAAAGATTATTAATAAAGATAATAATTATAAATATGTTGTTACTAAAGATGGAATAATTGTATATTTTAATAGTAATGAAATAGTAAAAAGTAATGATATTATTAAAATAACTATTCCTTATGAAGAGATTATAAGTTACCTTAATATTGATGCTGAAATTACTTATAAAAGTATTAAGAATATTAAAAATACTAAAGAAGAATTTAAAGATAATAAGAAAAACCAATATCTAAAAAGAACATCTAACATATATACTAAATCTAGTAAGAATAGTAAAATTCTTGATACAATTGATAAAGGTAGTAAAGTAGAAGTATTAAAAAGTAGTGATAATTATTCAATTATTAAATATAAAGAAAAAGACGGTTATATACTAAATAAATACTTAAGTGATGAAATAGTTTCAGATTTAGGATATACCGATGTTGTTGAGACTGTGTATGCAAGTGAAGAGATTACTATTAGAAAGAAAAGTGATGATACATCCGATGAACTTGTAAAACTTGCACTAGGAGATTCTATTACTAGAATTGGTACTAATGATGATGGATGGAGTGAAGTTGTTTATAATAATGAAAAAGGATTTATAAAATCTAACTATTTATCGCTTGTTAAGCCTAGTATAAATGTTGCTATTAGAATAGATAAAAATAGAAATGTAAATGCTCATGGAGGTATGGTTGCCCTAACTTTTGATGATGGACCTAATCCTTCTTCAACGGGTAGAATACTTGATACACTAGAAAAATATCATGTAGTTGCGACATTCTTTGATTTAGGAAAACTTGCTCAAGCGTATCCAAGTGTAGTTAAAAGAGAAGAATCAATTGGGTGTGAGGTTGCATCTCATTCATATGATCATCCTAATTTAAATAATCTAAGTGCGGAAAGCGTTCAAGCACAAGTAAATAGTAGTAAAGATGTATTTATGAGCGTATTAGGTCATGATGTTTCTTTGTTTAGACCACCATATGGTAATGCAAATGCAATTGTTAAAGCTAATGTGCCATATCCTTTGATTAATTGGAATGTAGATACATTAGATTGGAAATCTAAAAACAAAGATGCGATATTAAACGAGGTTAGAACAGTAGGGAACTTAGATGGAAAAATAGTATTAATGCATTCGATTCATGAGACTACTGCAGATGCGGTAGAAGTACTTGTTCCAGAATTATTACAACAAGGATATCAACTTGTTACAGTAAGTGAGTTAGCATACTATAAAGGTGCATCATTAAAAGTTGGACAAATGTATTATGGATTTTAATTAGTAAAATAGAGGTGAGAATATGGGATATATAAATGTAATATTAACTGCTATATTTGTATTTCCTGTTCTTGCCTTTTTTATTACACTACCATATATAATTTATAATTATAATAAATTTGGTTCAATTTTATTTATTAGAACTTTATTAATATATCTATTTATCTTGTATTTATTATCAGCATATTTTTTAATAATTATGCCACTACCATCTATATCGTCTGTTGCACGGCTTACAACTAAAGTACAATTAGTACCATTTGATTTAATATCAAATATTATAAGGACTGTACACTTTAATTATAAAGATATATCAACATATGTTAATATATTTAGAAATCCATTTGTGTATCAAACAATATATAATTTTTTATTAACAGTACCATTTGGTATATTTCTAAGATATTACTTCAAATATAGTTTTATAAAAACATTATTATTTACTTTTTTACTTAGTTTGTTTTTTGAAATTACTCAACTTACTGGATTATACTTTATATATCCAAATGCATACAGACTATTTGATGTAGATGATTTAATTGTAAATACATTAGGTGGAATATTTGGCTTTTTAGTTACACCTTTAGTTACTATGATGTTGCCAACAAAAGAAGAACTTGATTTAAAATCATATATTAAAGGTACTAAGGTTAGTTCTACTAAAAGAATAGTTACTTTTATAATAGATATAGTTATTATAATTGTATTCATATTTTTAGAATTATTGATAGATCATTTATATAATTTAACCTATAATTATGCATTATATGTAGGAATATCTATTTTTATATTTTATAATTTAATACCTTTTATTACTAATGGTAAGACTATTGGTTATAAAATAACTAATATTGTTATTACTAATGAAGATATTGAGAGGTGTAAAAGATATCAAGTATTATTTAGAAATATAATATTTAGCTATATTTATATACCACTATTATATTATTTATATTTATTATTTAAGTTTATTAATAAGATAGCTAATTATCGATATAGTTTACTGATAATTATAGGATATATATCTATTGTTATGATATTATCAATATTTATATTAATTAGAAATTTTATATTACATAAAAGATTTTTATATGAAACAATATCTAAAACAAAAGTATCTAGTACGATAGAGGTACCAGAAAGTAGTACAGGAAGTAGGAGTGTTTAAAGTGAGTAGGAAAGAGTTAAAGAAAAGTGGATTAAAAGTATTAAAGAAACATTATATTATATTTATATTATTATGCTTAATTGCGGCATTTTTAGGTAGTGAGTTTTCTAATTCAATATCTATTACTAAACTGGAAAAACAGATTTTACCTAAAGATAGTCAAGTTGTAAATAATGCAAAGGCTGATATACAGAATAAAGCAGTTGATACTGTAGAAAAAAATACGGGAATTAATGTAAATAAAGAAGCTAAAAGTATAAAAAAAGAAAAAAAGAAATATTCTAATAAAATACTAGCTACTAAAAGAGGTGTTTTTGCAACTCTTGTAAATACTGTAGATAGTGGTAGTTTATATTTAACTATAGTAATGGCCGCTAAATCAATGATTGGTACATCTCAAGCATCAGTAATAATATCAATAATTATTAGTTTAATTATATTTGCATTTTATTGGTTCTTCTTTGTCAATGTATATAAAGTTTTACTTAGAAGATTATTTCTTGAAGGTAGAGTTTATGATAAAGTAGCTATTAAAGATTTATTGTTTTTACTTAGAGTAAAGAAATGGTTTAAAGCAACTAGGACAATGGCTAGAGTAGTTCTTTATGAGTTCTTATGGGGATTTACGATAGTTGGTGGTATTATAAAAAGATATTCTTACTTTTTAGTTTCATATATTGTTGCAGAAAATCCTGATATTAATGGTAAAGATGCAATAAAATTATCAAGTGATATGATGTATGGTCATAAGCTGGAATGCTTTATACTAGATGTATCATTTATTGGATGGGAATTACTTAGTATGTTTACTTTAGGACTTTCTAATTTATTTTTTACAGATGCATATAAAGTTGCAGTATTTTCTGAATACTATGTAAGAGTTAGAAAAGAGGCAATAGATAAAAATATAAAAAATACAGACTTGTTATGTGATAAATATTTATATGAAAAAGCAGATAATAAATTGCTAGAAGATACATATTATAAATCATTAGATAGTATTACATATACTAAGTATAAACCTAAAAATATAAAAGAGAGAATTGAAGATATATTCGGTATTAACTTATCTAGTAAAGAAAAAGAAGGAGAATATGAAAAAAATAGAATTAATGAATTACTTGTAAAAAGCATTGATAACGAGGTTAAAGCAAAATCATATCCAACTAAGTTATATATAATAAAAGGAAAAGAAAAAAGACATAGATTTGAAGTAGTAAACTATTTAAGACATTATAATATTCCTTCCTTAATACTAATATTCTTTATCTTTGCTTTTGTTGGATGGATGTGGGAAGTTGCGCTTCACTTATTAAATGATGGAGTATTTGTTAACCGTGGAATAATGCATGGGCCATGGCTTCCAATATATGGAACTGGTGGAGTATTAGTACTTATTATTCTAAATAAGTTTAGAGACAAACCATTACTTGAATTTATAAGTATAATAATAGTGTGTGGTATTGTTGAATACTTTACATCTTATTATTTAGAAATTGCTCATAATGGCGAAAAATGGTGGGATTACTCAGGATACTTTTTAAACTTAAATGGAAGAATATGCGCAGAAGGATTACTTGTATTTGGACTGGGTGGTATGGCTGCCGTATATGCGATAGCTCCTGCTTTAGATAATTTAATCAAGAGGATAAATACCAAATTAGTTATAACTATATCTATTATATTAGTTACTGCATTTACAATAGATAACATATATTCATCAAAACATCCAAACATGGGGGACGGAATTACACACTATAAATCTAGTTATATAGAATATAAGAATGTAGTTTAAATTATGAAAAGTTTATACATAGTTGTATAAATTTTTTCTTTTATGTGATAAAATGTTAATAAGGTATGGAGGATGGTGATTATGAAGAAGAAAAAGACTAAATGGAAAGTTCCTAATTTGGTGTTTTTTATCTTTTTAATTGGGATACTTATTTTATACGGTCAATATGTATATTTATCATTATCCAAAAGTATATATGGAATTAATATGAATAAGTTCGCGGCTAATCGTAATACCGTTACTAAAGAGAAAATTGCAGAACGTGGCAAGATATTTGATGTGAATGGAGATACTCTTGCTTTAAATGTAACATCTTATACTTTGATTGCTTATCTTGATGAGAAAAGAGTAGGGAGTGATGGTACTCCTAAGTATGTAGTTGATAAAGAAGAGACGGCAAAGAAACTGGCTAGTGTTCTTGAGGCGGATGAGGCTTATATACTTGAAAGATTAAATAAAAAACAATATCAAGTTCAGTTTGGAAACTATGGTAGAAATATTACAGAACTTAAGAAAAAAGAAATAGAATCTTTAGGTTTAAGTGGTATTGATTTTGAGAAAACTGTAAATAGATATTATCCATCAGGAAATTTTGCATCTTATATAATTGGTTATGCTAAAACTGGCGATGATGGAATTATTAAAGGAATGCTTGGTGTTGAGTCTAACTTTAATGACAAATTAACTGGTATTAATGGCTATGATAGATATGAACAAGATAAGTTTGGATATAAAATTCCTAATACACCTGAGGAGAATGTTGATGCGATTGATGGGGATGATATATATATTACAATTGATTCTAGTATTCAAAGATTTGTTGAAAGTGCGATATATAAAGTTGATTCGGAGTATGAACCAGAATGGACAATAATTGAGGTAATGGATGCGAAGAGTGGCGCGATACTTGGTAGTAGTTCAACAACATCTTTTGACCCTAATAATATACCTAGTGATATGTCTTATGAAAATCCACTTGTATCATATACTTATGAACCAGGTAGTACTATGAAGATATTTACTTATATGTGTGCGATGGAAAAAGGAGTATATAATGGTTCTGAGACTTATCCATCAGGTAGTTTTAAAGTAGATGAAGAAAATAAAATTAATGACTGGAATAAAAGTGGATGGGGAGATATTACCTATGATACAGGATTTGAATATTCTAGTAATACAGCAATAGCTAATATTATTTCTAAATATCTATCTCGTGATGAATTAAAAGAATGTTTTACTAAATATGGATTTGGGGATGCAACAGGTATTGAATTATCAGGAGAAGCCAAGGGGAAACTTAATTTTAAATATCCAATAGAAGTGCTTGCCGCAGGATATGGGCAAGGAATACTTACAACTCCTATTCAGCACTTACAAGCTTTATCAATAATTGCTAACGATGGCGTTATGGTTACTCCACATATTGTAACTAAGATAGATAGTAAGAAGAATAATAAAGAAACTACTACTAAAATAAAAAAGAGCGATAGAATAGTAAGTCATGATACAGTTGTTAAAATTAAGGATTTAATGGAAAAAGTAGTTAGTGATGATTGGGCAACAGGACATAAATATTATATAGAAAACTTTGGAATAATTGGTAAGACTGGTACTGCGCAAATATATGAAAATGGTAAATATTTAACAGGTACTACTGATTATATTTCATCAATATCTATGATGTATCCTAAAGATAATCCTAAAATAATTATATATGCAGCAACTAAGAAACCAAGCCATAATCAAAACTATGCTTTATCAGAATCTATTCAAGAATTAACTAAGAATATTGCTAAATACTATAATATGTTTAATGAAGGGGAGAATACTTTAAACAATACCAATAAAATGGAGAATTATTTAGGCAAGAATACTAGTGATGTTGTAAGTACTTTAAATAGTAAAGGGGTTAGTCCTATTGTAATTGGTAATGGTGATATAATAATTAATCAATATCCTAAAAAAGGAGTAACACTTGTTAATAATTATAAAGTATTCTTAGTAACTAATGGAGATAATATAACCATGCCAAATATTACTGGTTGGTCGAGAAATGACGTAGAAAGATATTGCAACTTAGTTAATATAGAGTGTAAGTTTAATGGCACAGGTTATGCAGTATCTCAAAGTATTCAAGAAGGTTCATCTGTATCAGGAGTACTTGATGTAAATCTAGAAAATAGAGGTTAGGAAGTGATTATGTGACTAAAGAAAAAGTATATGTATTTGGACATCAAAAACCAGATACTGATAGTGTGACTAGCGCAATTAGTGTAGCTTATTTAAAAAGAATGTTAGGTATGAACGCGGAGGCACGTATTTTAGGCGAAGTTAATAAAGAAACAAAGTTTGTGCTTAAATATTTTAAAGTAAAAACTCCATCTTATTTAGATAGTGTTAAATTACAAATCAAAGATGTTGATTATTACAAAGGTTATTACATTTTAGAAGATAGTACGATACTTGATACTTACAATTATTTTGATAAACTAGGTATTACTGGTGCGCCTATAATTAGTTCTAATAAAAAAATAAAAGGAGTAGTTACATCCAAAGATATTGTAAGTAGGATTGTTGAAGATGACAAAGAATATGTTAGTACTTCATATGATAATTTATTAAAATCTGTAGAAGGTACTGAAGTATTAAGATTTGATGATGAAATATCTGGCAAAATTGTGGTTGCAACTGTTAAAAGTGAAACATTACTTAATGAGAATAAACTAGATAGTGATACCATACTTATTGTAGGTGAGCGAATAAATGTAATTAATTATGCAATAGATAGTAATGTTAAAACAATAATTTTTGTGGGTGGTAATGATATTAATAATGATCAACTAAAAAAAGCAGAAGATAAAAAAATTAATATTATTAAAACTAATTTTGAATCATTTAAAACAGCAAGAAGAGTTATGTATAGTGAGTATATAAAAAATATAATGAATGATAATAAATTCTATAAATTTAATCAAAATTATTACTTTTATGATTTCCTAAAAGAAGCAAGAAAACTAGGGCATAATAACTATCCTGTAGTTGGTAGACGTGATGAATGTTTAGGACTTATTAGAGTAACCGATAAAAATACTAAACATAATAAGAAAGTAATACTTGTTGATCACAATGAATCAACTCAGAGTGTAGATGGACTTAATGAAGCAACAATTATTGAGATTGTAGATCATCATAAAATAGGTGATTTATCTACAAGTGATCCTATTAATTTTAGAAATATGGCAGTTGGTAGTACTAACACTATTGTATTTCAAATGTTTAGAGAAAGACATATAGATATTCCATATGAGATTGCTGGCATGATGATATCAGGAATATTATCGGATACATTATGCCTTACAAGTAGTACAACAACAGATTTAGATAAAATTACAGTAAATCTTCTTGCAAATGAGATGAACCTAGATTATAAATCATATTATAAAGAAATGCTTAAAGCAGGAACTAGTATAGATGGTTTAACTAAAAAAGAAGTATTAACACAAGACTATAAGAATTTTCAAGTAGAAGATAAAAAGTATGCGGTTGGACAAACTATTACGCTTGATATAGATAATATCATGAAAGATAAAGATGAGTATATTTCTCTTATGGAAGAAAAGAAAAAAGATCATGACTTAGAGCTAATATTATTCATCATAACTGATGTTTTAAAAAATGGCTCTTATATCCTTTATACATCAGGATGTGAAGAGATGTTAAGTGAATCATTTAATATCAATGATGTATATGAAGGTGTATTTATTCCAGGTATGACATCAAGAAAAAAACAAGTAGTGCCATATATAAATGAATATATAAAGTAAAGTGTTATTTTTGTAACATTTTTCTTTTTTTCTGCTATAATATAAGGCGATTGGAGGAGTTATGGATAAAAATTGTGGAAGTTGTACATATTTAGATTTAAATTATGGTGGAGACTGTAATGGTAAGTATTATTGCAATAAAAAGTGGGAAAGACATTTAGCTACTGATATTGCTTGTTCAAATTATACTAAAGCATATTCAAGAAGTTCTTCTTCTTATAATAATGCAATTGATTATAGTAAATCAAAACAGCAAAGTAATTGTTATATAACAACTCTTTTATGTGATATATTAAAACTTAGTGATACTAATTATTATATTAATATTTTAAGAAATTTTAGAAATAATTACTTGAGATATAATATGGAGTATAATCATTTGCTTGTAGAATATGATATAGTAGGACCTATTATATGTAGAAATTTAATATTTGATAAACAAAAAAATATAATTGCAGCTAAATTATTTTATAACTATATTAGTCCAGTTGTTAGTTTAATTGAGGATAATATGTTTGTGGATGCCATTGTTAGATATTCTATGATGGTAAGTAAATTAAAAGAAATATATGGCATAAATACCAAAGTTACAAGCAAAGATATCGAAGAGTGCGATATTGCTTTATCAGGACATGGAAAATATCAAAAAAAGTATAAATATTAATAATGTATCTTGACTAACAATTACGAAAATTGTAAAATTATAATAGAGAGGAGGTAAGATTATGTTTTGTGGTGAATGTGGTACAAAGAATAAGAAAGGCGATGCTTTTTGTAAAGAATGTGGTTCAAAGTTAGAAAGTGTAGAGGTGACTACTAATAAGACTAAAAAAGAAGTTAGTAATGCGCCTAAGAAACCAATGGCTAAATCTACTAAGATTATTATTGGTGTAGTTGCAGTAGTAGTAGCTGCACTAGTTGCTTTATTTATAATTCTAGGTAATATTACTAATCCAAAGAATGTTGCTAAAGAGTATATTCAAGCGGTAGTTAATAAAGATGGTAATAAACTTTATAATTATTTAAATATTGAAGGAGATTCTACTTTTGTTTCAAAGAATGTATTTAATAATTATATAAAAGAAAAAATAAAAGATGATGCTGTTACTAATTATAAAATTACTGAAGTTGAATATTCTACAGGTAAATTACAAGCAACTGTAAGATTTACTTATACAACTAAAAATAGTAGTAGTGAGAAAACTGGTAAAGTAACTTTAACTAAAGATAAGAGCAAAAAGTATCTATTCTTTGACAATTGGAAGATTAATGATTCTATTGATACTGCTGTTGTAAAAGATTATACTTTAAAAGTTACTAAAGGTTCAACTTTAACATATGGTGGTATTAAAGTTGATAAGAAATACTTAGATTCTTCAAAATCTTCAACTGAGTATGATGTATATGTATTACCTCAAGTATTTGGATATGAAACTGTGGTTAAAGCAGTACTTCCATCTGGTTTAGAGATTGAAGAAAAAGTTACTCCATCAACATATTATAGTACTCATATTGTATCATTTGATGAAGATACATTAACTGACGCAGCAAAGAATAAAATAATTGAAGTTGCTAAAAAAGATTTAAATACTATTTATACATCTGCAATTGCAAAGAAGAGTTTTGCAGATATTAAGAGTAATTTTGATGTTAAAGGCATTGATTTAACTAAGTTTGAACAAAGTTATAACAATTTTGTTATTAAATTAGGTAATGAGTCAAATATTTTAACTAGTTTTACAGTAACTAATGCTTCTATTTATGATATTGACCTAGATTCAAATGGATATTTAGAAGTTGAATTTAAAGTAAACTATGATTATGCAATTAAATACACAGATTATAGTAACAATGAAAAAACTCATTCAGATTCAGACTATGATTATATGACTGTTACATTAACTTATAAAAATGGAACATATTATTTAGTTAATATTAATGAGTTAGAAACATATTTTTCAAGATATTAAAAGGAGGAAATAAAATATGGCAAAATTTTGTACAAAATGTGGAAAAAAATTAGAAGAAGGGCAAGTATGTGATTGTTCAAGTAATGTATCTACACCAACACAAGCTTCTGCTGCAACAAGTGTAGATATTAATCAAGGATTTAATGATTATCTAAATATAATTAAAGGAATATTTACTAAACCTAGTGATACTATTAAAGAATATGCTAGATCTGATAAGTTCTTACTTGGAATAGTTGCAATGGTAATTAACTGTTTAATTAGTGGATTATTCTTCTATTTCTTTATTGATAAAGCAATTGGTAATGTAATGGGAATGTTCATGGGAGGATATGGTTCTCTTATGTCTAGTGCTGGAATGTCACTTCCATTTGGTAGAATATTCTTCATGGGATTATTATGCATGGTATTCTGGTTCGCAATCTGTGCACTTGTAATCTTCGTTGTTGCAAATCCAATTTTAAAAGATAAAATGGATATTAAAAAGACATTCGCTTTAGTTGGTGTATGTTCAATATTCACAACTTTAACTACTGTAGCTGCTTTAATATTTACATTTATTTCAGTTAAATTTGCAATTGCAACTTTATTACTAGGAGCATTATTCTATTTAACACATCTATATCAAGGACTTAATGATGTAACAAATATTAATAAAAATAAATTAGTTTATGTATTTGTTCCAGCAGTTGGACTTGCTACATTCTTAATGATAGAAATCGTTCCAAGACTATTTAGTTAATCAAAAGGTATTAAAAAATACCTTTTTTTGTGGCTAAAGTGAAAAAAACTATTGAACTTAATAACTTTTTGTGCTAAAATTAATTTGTTCGTTGATTTGGCGATGTAGCTCAGTTGGCTAGAGCACATGGTTCATACCCATGGTGTCGGGGGTTCAACTCCCTCCGTCGCTACCAATAAGAAAATATTGAACTCTTTAATTAGAGTTTTTTTGTTGAAAAGAAAGTAGATGAATGTTATACTTTATATAAATAAGTGATTGAGGTGAATATGGTTTATGAAAAAAAAATCTTTTAAGTTTAAGTTTAATTTTAGTATTTGCAATAATGATTATGACAGGTTGCAAAACAAAGAAGAATGATAACAGTTTTGAATTTAAACTTGCAAGTAATGCATCAACAGGATATAGTTGGGATTATGAGTTAAGTAAAGAAGGAATTGTTGATGTTTCATATGTTTATGATGATTTAAATTGCAAAAAAGATGTAGTAGGTTGTGGAGGTTATAATATATATACTGTAAAAGCATTAAAACCTGGAAAAGTAAAATTATCTCTAATATATAGTTTTGTAGGAACTGATGCTAAAGATAATAAAACTGCTACATATGAAATTACTGTAAATGATGATTTAACTATATCCGAAACACATTATGGAACGTATTTTAAAGAAAATTAGTAAACAATTACTAATTTTTCTTAATTATTATAAGTAAATAATAGATTCTAACAAAATAGGTATAAGATTACAGTATTCATAAAAGATTGAAAAATAAGTATAATTATAGTATAATCAGTATGTTTGAAAGGGAGATACTATGATAGAAAGACTAGAAACTATAGAAAAAAAGTATAATGATATAACAGAAGAACTTATGAATCCTGATGTGCTTAGTGATATTAATAAAACATTGAAATTAAATAAAGAATTATCTGATTTAAAAGAGTCTTATGATGCATATCAACTACTAAAAAAAATAGATAATGATATTGAAGCCGATAAAATGGTTGTTGATGATCCTGAACTTGGTGAAATGGTTAAAGAAGAAATTAAAGGGTTAGAAGAAAAAAAAGAAAAACTTCTTAAAGATATAGAAATTATGTTGCTTCCAAAAGATCCTAATGATGGAAAGAATGTTGTAATTGAAATTAGAGGAGCGGCTGGAGGAGATGAAGCTAATATCTTTGCTGGAGACCTTTATAGAATGTATTCTAAGTATGCTGAAAAACAAGGTTGGAAGATTGAGGTATATAATGAAGAACCTGGTGAAGCAGGAGGCTATTCACAAATTGAATTTTTAGTTAAAGGGGATAATGTATATTCAAAATTAAAATATGAAAGTGGTGCGCATCGTGTTCAAAGAGTACCTGCAACAGAAACACAAGGTAGAGTTCATACATCAACTGCAACAGTACTTGCTATGCCAGAAGCAGAGGAAGTTGATTTTAAACTTGATATGAGTGAGATTAGAATAGATATTACTCGTTCTTCTGGTTGTGGAGGACAGGGAGTTAATACAACTGATTCAGCAGTTAGACTTACACATATTCCAACAGGTATAATTGTTTATTCACAAACTGAAAGGTCACAAATTAAGAATAAAGAAAAAGCTATTAAGATAATGCAGACTAGGCTTTATGATTTAAAAATGAAAGAACAAGAAGAAAAATTAGGTGTTGAACGTAGAAGTAAGATTGGTACTGGTGATAGAAGTGAGAAGATTAGAACATATAATTATCCACAAAATAGAGTAACTGATCATCGTATTGGTTTTACAACTAAACAGTTAGATAGAGTAATGGAAGGCGCAATGGATGAAATTATTGAAGCCTTAATTACTGAAGATCAAACGAGAAAGTTAAAGGGAGATACAAACTAATAATTATAGATAAAAATTAAGGTTTTCTTAATTTTTTTTCATACTTAGGGGTATTATTCATAAACTTTATTAGAGGAGATGTTTATGAAAATAATTATACCGTTTAAAAAAGAAGTAGTGTTTAAAGATAATATAAGTGAGATTACTAGTATTTCTTTAGAACACCATCTTACACTTAATGACTATTTAGTAAAAGGTAATTTCTTAATTACTGGTGAGTATAAAGTATCAGATGCGAGTATTACTGTATTACCATTTAATCTAGAACTACCCATTGCTTTATCTATTGAAGATAGATATGATACTAATAAAGCAGTATGTGATATTGATGACTTTTACTATGAGATTATAAATGATAGAAAATTATCTATTTCTATTGATATTAGTGTTGATAAACTAAGTGAAAAAGATATTAAAGAAGTAGATAAAACAGTAGAAGTATTAGAAGATAGTAGTGATACTGAGATTGTTAATGTTGAAGATAATAGATGTATAGATATGGAGGAAAAGAACTTGAAAAGTGATAATGTAGAAGAATCTTTAGAAACTAATAATGATGTTAAAGAAGAGATAAAAGAGATTAGAGATAATAAGATAGAAGAAAGAGAAACTAAAGATAAAAAGATAGATAAAGCAGATGAGGTAAATAAAAAGATTAAAACATTATTTAATACAGATAATAATGCCGAAGAATATATTACATATCAAATCTATATTATAAGAGATGGTGATACAGTTGATAGTATAATTGCTAAATATGATATAGATGTAGAATCTTTAAAAGAATATAATGATATTAGTGATTTAAAAATAGGGGATAAAATAATTATTCCAAGATCATGATAGAGATTAAAGATATACTTAAACGTAATAATATAAAAGCACACACATATAGAAAACTAGGTAATAATGTTATTATCGATGATAAATATATTGTAAAAAAAAATAAGAATAAAGATGATATATTAAATTATTTAAATAATAGAAACTTTAATTATTATCCTAAAATATTTGATAAAGATTCTGATTATGAATTATTAGAATACTTGACTGATACTAATATGCCTAAAGAACAGAAGATGAATGATTTAATTAAGTTAGTATCACTACTTCATAGCAAGACTACTTATTATAAAGAAGTAGATGAAGCAGACTTTAAAAAATTATATGAAGATTTACTCAATAACTGTGAATATTTAGAAGAATACTATACAGATTTAATTACCATAATTGAAACTAAAGTATTCTTCTCACCATCTGAGAACCTACTTGCTTTAAACATTACTTTAATATTTGATAGTATAAACTACTGTCGTGAAATGACAAAAAAGTGGTATGAAATAATATCTAAAAAAACACACAAGATGCGTGTTTCTGTAATACATAATAATTTATCTTTAGATAATTATATAAAGAATAATAGAGATTATTTAACTAACTGGGATAAATCTAAAATAGATATACCTATATTTGATTTATATAAGTTATATATTAGAAATTATAATGATTTTGATTTCTTTGATATACTTAGACTATATGAAAAAGAGTATCCTCTAAAAGATGAAGAATTACTGTTATTCTATATACTAATAAGTATGCCAAATAGAATAGAGTTTAATACTAATAATTATGAAATGTGTAATAGAATAGAAAAAGAAATAGATAAACTACTTAAAAGTAGTGAATTAATAACTAATTACAAGAAATTACCAGAGACATCTAAATAAAGAGAAAAAACATAGAATTAAAAATAATAATATTAAAAATATATTAAACCTTGTAAATATAATAAAAGTAAGTAATATTTGATAGAACAATAAAAATCCAAATAGAAAAGCTAATATCCACCAAAAGGTTCCTCTAAATGGTCGCATATAATCACCTAATTTATTATAGATGATTATATTTTTTTTAAGTAGTTAAATAACCTATTTAACTAGCTTTATTTTCTCAAGTATTATCTTAGAAGTATTATCAATACTACTAGTCTTATTAACTATATCTTTAGTATTCTTTCTTTGTGATATAAAAAGTAAATAATTATCTTTAATAATTATATTATAATTTCTAAATACATATTTTAATTCATCTAACTTATTAGACTTAATAATTACTAAATTAGTACCTAATGCAATCTTTTCTTCAAGTAGGCTACCCAAGTATGATCCTGCAATAGAACCTATTACAAAAAATATTATCTTAACAATATCTTTATTAATATCTATAATAACTACACCAGTTACAAATATCCATATAAGTGCGACTAATCCTTGCAATATCGCACCTAATTTCTTCTTGCCATTAGATACAACAATTATTCTTAAAGTTGATAAAGTATTCTCTAATATCTTTGATATAAATATACCTATATAAATCATTATATCACCAGTATTAGTTTAAGTTTATATTGTTATTTTATACATTTAAATATACTAAAAGTATAGACTTTGCATAATCCTTTTGATACAATTATCATAGAAAATGTTTGGGGGATAGTATGAAAGATAATGTGATAATATATGTATCTAAAAATGGTAGGGTTAAAGTAGATGTTAGTATCAATAATGATGATGCTTGGATGAGTCAAGATTTAATGGCAAAACTATATGACACAACAAAAAATAATATATCTATGCATTTAAAAAATATATTTGATGATGGAGAATTAATTAAAGAGGCAACTGTTAAGAAAATCTTAACAGTTCAAAAAGAAGGAAACAGGAATGTAAAAAGAAATATCGAATACTACAATTTAGATGCAATAATTGCAGTAGGATATAGAATAAATTCAAAGAAAGCAACAGAGTTTAGAATCTGGGCAACGCGAGTTTTAAAAGAATATATGATTAAAGGATTTGCCTTAGATGATGAACGCCTTAAGAATAATGGAGAAAGTCCTTATTTTGAAGAGTTACTTGCGAGAATTAGAGATATAAGGTCATCTGAAAAAATCTTTTGGAGAAAAGTTTTGGATATATATGCAACAAGTATTGATTATGATCCTAAAAATAGTGTTTCTATTGAATTTTTTAAGACCGTTCAAAACAAAATGCATTATGCAACGCATGGGAATACAGCAGCAGAACTAATATATAACAGAGTTGATTCTAAGAAAAAATATATTGGTCTTACTAATTTTAAAGGAGATTATCCTACAAAAAGTGAAGCTGTAATAGCTAAAAATTATTTAACAGAAGAAGAGTTAGATAAATTAAATAGAATGGTGTCTGCATATTTGGATATTGCAGAAATTAATGCTTTAGATAGACACCCTATGACAATGCGTGATTGGATTAGCGAACTTGATACGTTTTTAAAAATGACAAGAAAAGATATCTTGAATGGTCCTGGTATTGTATCACATAAGCAAGCATTAAAGAAAGCATATGAAGAATATGATAAATATATGAAAAATCATTTAACTAGAGCAGAGAAAGATTATTTGGATGTACTTAATAAAGATATTAGTGAATTAAATGTTTAATAACAATATAAGATTATTATTAATTTTTTCTTAATAATAGATATATTTGATTTCTATTATATAATCATATTATGAAAGAGAGGAATAGAATGGATAATTTAAATAGTGTTATTAATGTTAATGTTCCAACTAGTATTAAAGAAGAAGCTACTAATCTTTTCAACAGTTTATGTCTTAACATGACTACTGCTATTAATATGTTTTTGGTTAAGTCAATTAATGAATGGGGAATACCTTTTGAAATTAAAGCTCCTAAACCAAGTATGGAACTATTGGAATCTATACAAGAAGGTGAGAATATATTAAGCGGTAAAGTGGATGCTAAAAAGTATCATAATGTAAAAGAAATGTTTGCTGAATTAGATAAGGAAATAGAAAAAGATGCTTGAAGTTGAAGATGCAAAATATACTGTTCAAATGACAAGTAAATTTAAAAAGAATTATAAACTAATAAGAAAGCAATACAAAGAATCGCATAGTGAAATGTTTGATATATAAAAATAACATATATAATTAAAAGGATGTCATGAATTTATTTTGTGATATCCTTTATTAATCATTTATTTTCTTACGTCTAGTTCCTGTTTTAATATCTAGTCTATTAGGTGTATTAAAATGACTTTCATTATATTTTATAAGTAGATATGGTTCAATACTAAATATGGTTGCTATATCATTGATAGTATCAAGGCTTGGTGTAAACTTGTTTCTTTCTAAATCACTTATATATTTATCAGTTAAATTAATCTTTTCAGCAAGTTCAGATTGAGTTAGATTATTCTCTATTCTATAATACTTAAGGTTAGTGCTGAATGCAATTCTTATATCATCATTTTTACTCAAAGCCATACTATCACCTCACTACTTAAATAATAACAATTTATACCTCAATTAAAAACCGAGTGAAATTCGGAGTTTGCTATTGTAATTATTTTTTTTGTATGATATTTTGTATGATATACTTTATATATAATCAAAGTAAAACTTTGAACAATAATTTTATAGTTAATTTGGCAGACTATAAAATAGATTAGGAGGTAATAATTATTATGTCAAAAGAAAAAAGAAGAGGTTTCACTCTCATAGAATTAATAGGAGTATTAGTAATTATGGCTATACTTGCACTCATAGTTACACCTCTAGTTATGAATATAATTAGAAGGGTTCGTATTGCAGCCGACAAAAGAAGCGTTGATGCATATGGAAGAAGTATAGAACTTGCTATTGCTTCATATTTGCTTGATACAGGTAAATTTTCAACTGAAATATCAGATTTAACAATTGAATATTCAGGAGATAAAGTATCTTGTGAAACAACACAAATTAATCCAGATTCAAGTGTATATTTAGCGGGATGTAAAGTAAAAAATCGTAATGTAGAAGGATATACGTATGGTAATGATAAACAACCAAAAGCATATACAATAGGAAATCAAGTGACATATAATGGAGTAAGTTACTATGTAATAAAGAACAGTGAAGCAAATGATTCAACAGTAACATTATTAAAAGCAGAACCACTTACTGTAGATGAAGTAAACCAATATGGCGGAGTA
>CADCIZ010000019.1 GCA_902801685.1 uncultured Erysipelotrichaceae bacterium
TAGTAAATCCACAAACATTAAAAATAGGAGATTCTAATAGTTATAACTGGAAATGCAAAAAATGTGGATATGAATGGAAAACAAGAATTGGACATATTATTAGGGATTTTAATGGATGTAGGATTTGTAATAAAGGAGTTAACTTAGAGAATACAAAAATAATTTCTAGTTCTAATTTAATAAAAGAATGGGACTATCATAAAAATGTTAATATAGATCCAGAAAAAATATCAATAAATAGCAGGGAAAAAGTATGGTGGATTTGCCCTAAAGGACATAGCTATTCATCGAGGGTATATTCTAGAAATGCTGGTACAGGTTGTCCATATTGTTCAAATCATAAAGTGCTATCTGGTTTTAATGATTTAGCATCTTTGAAACCAATTTCTTTAAAAGAATGGGATTATGCAAAAAATCCTGATTTAACACCAAATAGTATACTTGCTGGAAGTGTTAAAAAGGTTCATTTTATTTGCTCAAAAGGTCATGAATATGAAATGAAAGTCCGAGATTATTATAATGGGTATAATTGTCCAGTATGTGCGAATAGAGTTATTGCAGAGGGCATTAATGATTTTGCATCTTTTGATGAACGATTATTAAAAGAATGGAATTATGAAAAAAACACTATAAAACCTACTGAAATATCAGCTAAGTCTAATGAAAAAGTATGGTGGATTGGTGAATGTGGACACGAGTGGCAAGCAACAGTAAATTCAAGGACTATGTTAAAAACAAATTGCCCAATATGTGCTGAAGAAAGACATGCATCTGTTTCAGAAAAAAGTGTTTTATTTTATATAATCAATTCTCAAAAATACAAAGAAGTTTTAGAAAATTATAAGGACGGCAAAATTAAATTAGAATTAGATATTTATATTCCTAGTATTAAAACGGCAATTGAATATGATGGTGAAAGATGGCATAGAAATATTGAAAAAGATTTAAAAAAAGATTTGATGTGCGAAAAAAATAAAATTAGATTAATAAGAATTAGAGAAAATGGTTGTCCAAATTATAATTCCTCATCAATAAAAATATATTTGCCAAACAATAAAACAAAAGGTCTAGAGATAGGAATCAAAAAAGTTTTAGATTTATTAAAAATAAATAATAATGATATTAATATTGAGCGAGATACTACTGAAATATTAAGTATGATTAATTTTATGGTTAAAGAAAATAGTATTTTAATTACTAATCCTGACATTGCAAAAGAATGGCATCCAGTTAAAAATGGAAACTTAAAGCCTGAACATACAAAACCAGGATCCAATAAAAAGGTATGGTGGATTTGCCCACATGGACATGAATATCAATTATGTGTTAATGCTCGAACTGTCCGAGGACATGGCTGTCCATATTGTAGTAGTCATAGAGTTATGAAAGGATACAATGATTTAGAAAGTCAAAACCCGACATTAGCAAAAGAATGGAATTATGATAGGAATACAAGTTCTCCTTCTGATGTAACTGTTGCATCTGGAAAAAAAGTATGGTGGAGATGTAGCAAAGGACATGAATGGGAAGCAACAATTTCAAAAAGATCAAATGGAAGAGGCAGCCCATATTGTTCAGGTCAAAAAGTTTTAAAAGGATATAATGATTTAGCTACATTAAATCCGACATTAATTGAAGAGTGGAATTATAATAAGAATATAGATATTTTACCAACCGAAGTATCTGCTCATTCAGGTAGAAAAGTATGGTGGAAATGTTCTAAATGCAATCATGAGTGGCAAGCTACCATTGATAAAAGATCAAATGGAAGAGGCTGCCCTAAATGTAAAAATAAGAAGTAGCAATACTTCTTTTTCTTTATATAAAATACCACAGCACTTTTAAGGTGACGGAAAAAAGCCTGTCCACATTGATTAAACAATCAATATGTAGTATAATATCCTTGTAAACAAAGGATAAATTGGATGATGACTTTGTCCACATTTTGTCCACATTGAACAAATTATTAGTAATATTTATAATACAAATAATACTGATAATAATATGTACTAAATGCCTATAAAATAAGGCTAAAAGCCATAATACTATATGTACCAAATATAGTGATAATATGCTCAAAAAGGGAGCATGTGGCTCAGGTAAGAAATATAAGAAATGTTGCGGAAGGTAATTTCAGTAGTCTTTTGAGAGAATATATGGATAATGAATTTGTTAGGGCACTTAATTGTGCTTTTTTCATATCCTATTATAGGTGATTATAATGAATGATAAAAGAATAGTTATAGATGCGGGACATGGAGGAACTGATTCTGGAGCGGTTGGTAATGGAATAGTTGAAAAAGAATTAACATTAAAGATTGCTAAGTATATTGCAGATAGACTAAGAGAATTAGGTGCAGATGTAACACTTACTCGTGATAGTGATGAAACGTTAGATCCATCAGAAAGAGTTAAAAGAGTACTTAATGCTTATGGTAATTCAAAAGATGTATTAATGGTATCTAATCACATAAATGCTGGTGGTGGTGATGGAGCAGAAGTAATTTATGCTCTTCGTGGAAATGATATATTACCTAATTTAATCTTAAACAATTTAAAAGATGAAGGTCAGAATATTAGAAGAGCATATCAAAGAAGATTACCATCTGATCCAACAAAAGATTACTATTATATGTTAAGAAATACAGGTAATACTGATGCTATAATTGTTGAATATGGTTTTTTAGATAGTAAACTAGATGATGTTAAGCAATTAAAGAATAATTGGCCAGATTATGCAGAAGCAGTTGTTAAGTCTATTGCAGAGTATTTAAATATTCCATATACTATAAATAATAATGAAATTCCAACTGAAAACTCTGGAACCTACAAAGTTGTCAGCGGTGATACATTATGGAGTATTGCTAAAAAGTTTAATACAACAGTAAATGAAATTAAAAGATTAAATAATCTATCAACTAACTTACTAAAAGTAGGGACTGATTTAATAGTACCAACTTATAATGATATTTATATAGTTAAATCAGGAGATACTCTATATTCTATAGCTAGAAATAACAAAACAAGTGTTGATAGATTAAAAGAGATAAATAACCTTACAAGTGATATATTAAGTATAGGTCAAAAACTTAAATTAAAAGATTCTTCTATAAATAAATATATTGTAAAAATAGGAGATACTTTATATTCTATTGCTAATGCATTTAATACTACTGTTGATACAATAAAAAAACTTAACAATTTAACTAGTAATTTGTTAAGTATAGGTCAAGAATTAATTATTCAGTAATTAACCTAATAAGTATTTGCTTAATAGAGGAAATAAGAATAGAATTATTCCCATAATTATTATAAATAATAAAAATACAAATAGAAGACTATCCATGCCTTTCTTTTTTTTAGGACTATCTATATTTTGATTATCAATTGGATTCTGTATATTTGAAATATTATTATTTGTAGCAATATTACTTGTATTGTTATTCATATTTTCATTTTGCATATTATTAGTTTGATTAATAACATTATTAGCTATATTTGTACTGTTATTACTATTATATAAACTATTATAATCTACAGTATTAGGAGTATTATTTTTTAATAACTCTGCATTTGAATCAGAATTATTATCATTATCAAACACAATATTATTGTTCATGTTACCTCCTTTTAATGCATTATTTTAGTATAAATTGCAAGAAATACTATACCAAAGAATGATCCAATTATAAATGATAGTATAAGTGTATTAGTAAATGCAGCACTTATATTATGACCATTACTTAGTGTTTTTACTTTTGCCTTTGTTTGTTGATTAGTTGATTTAGATTGATTTGTTTCATGGTTTATCAAACCTTTATCTCCTCCAACATCATCAACAGTATAATAACTTCTTTCACCATCTTGATTAATTGCAACTGTATTAGTCATGCTACCATTTTCATCAAAATACACCTCTGTATTTTCTTTGTTATCTGTTGCTTCTGCATTGGTAGCAATAACACTAAGGTCTTGTAGTTGTTCATTGTTTAATTTACTGGTATCTATATCGCTTATATTTTGAAAATTTGCTTCTCTTTTTTCAAATTTTTGTTCTTGCACATATGTTGCACTATCAGTATCTTGCTTATTAACTTCCTCAACTCCTACCAAAGTTTTATTTTCATTGTCATTGTTATAATCAACGAATACATTACCATTGATATTTGTTTCAACAATTTTATTCTCATTATCTTTATTTATTTGCATTTCTTTTTCTAATTGATTTAATAGGTTTAGATAATCTTCATTAGTAAATTGTGATGAAAATGAATACATAATAAAACTAAGTTTGTTATTAAAACAAAATTCCTGTAGCGAAGGATTACGCTTTCTAATTTCACTAATATCTTTGTAAGTACCACTTTTAATAAGTTTATCAATTGTATCTTTAACTAATTTTTGATTAGTTTCTTTAACTGTCAACATATGAACACCTACCATTCATGTGTATTATATCATGAATTTTTAAAAAATATGTTGAAAATTGTAAAAAAACACTAAAATAGTGTTAAAAAGAGTAAAGTAGGTTACTATGCAGTTACAATCCTTTTAAGAAGAATTATTTATTATCTAAGCTTTTTGCAAATTCATTTATCTTGTTAATAGAATTTAAATACTCTTTTTCTATAGAACTTAATTCTTTTACTTGATATTTTTTGTATTCTGTTTTTGCTTTATCGATTGCCTCTTTATGACTAATGCTTCCTGAATTTTTTAATACTTTAGCATCAATAGAATTTAGTATTTTATCTAATTGATTAATATAATCTTTCATTCTCATAGTTTTATGCTTCATTGCTTGAAATTCTGCAAAATCAAAATATCCTGAAACTAGATTATTTAACATTATTAATTCTTCCTCAGTTAAATAATTCTTAGCAATTTCTATATCATTTATACTAGGTAGTTCTCCTTTAAAACTAGTTAGTCCCATAAATGGATTGTTTGAATCTACTCTATTATATATAACTTCGGCAGCTGTATTACCATGAGCAGCATAATGAAATTTATTTTGGACTATTTTAAAGAATTTTATGGTTTCTTCGGCTTTAGGATTATAATCAATTGCAGTTGCATATAAATCAAGAACTTGCCTATATAATACTTTTTCTGATGATCTTATATCTTTAATACGTTTTAAAAGTTCATAGAAATACTTTCCTCCACCAAGATTTTTAAGTCTTTCATCATCCATAGTATATCCTTTGATAATGTATTCCTTAATTCTTTCTGTTGCCCATTTTCTAAAACGAACACCTTCTAGTGATTTAACACGATATCCCACACTTATTACTACATCTAAATTATAATAAGATACATATTGCTTAACTCCTTCAACACGCATTTTTTGCGTGTTGTTTTCTTTATCAAGTTCTCCATCATTAAAAACATTGTTAATGTGTTTTCTAATTACTTTTTTATCTCTGTTAAAAATTAGAGCCATTTGATTAGCTGATAACCATACAGTTTCATTTTCAAGATTAACATCTAATTTAATATCACCTTCTTTGGATTCATAAATAACTAATTCTGAATTATTTTTTTTGATTACTTCGTTTTTCATATTACCTCTACCTCCATATTTATAAACGAACATATATATTATATCAAACAAACGTATATAGCGCAAGAGATATTAGTAAATTATTAAAAAAATATCATTTTATTTTAAGATGATATTCTAGTTAAGGTTGCAACATTTTCAACATGATATGTATTAGGAAACATGTCAAATGTAGTAATACTTTCTATATTATATTTATCTTTTAAATATGTAAGATCTCTTTTTAGGGTAATTGGGTCACATGATACATAGATTATATTTTTTATTTTACTACTAAGTAACTTGTTAATTACTTTTTTAGATAAACCACTTCTAGGCGGATCTACAATTATAGTATCAAATGAATTAATATCCTTAATGTTATCTGTAGTGTCACAAGAAAAATCTACATTAGTTATATTATTTAACTCCTTATTATCATTAGCATCCCTAATAGATTGTTCATTTAATTCTATACCATGAACATATTTAACACTATCTGCAATAAATAAAGATATACTTCCACAACCGCAGTATAAATCAAGAACTCTTTCTGCTTTCTTATTTACACATATTTCTTTAATATATTTAAACATCTTCTCTGCAATAGATATATTTACTTGGAAGAATCCATTAGGAGCAATGTAATACTTTATATTATTGATAGTTGCAATTATCCTATAACCACTTACTAACTTGTTATTAATGTAAATAGTATCAAAGTATTTAGAAATTTTAGATATATCTACAGGATTACTTCCATTTAAAACAAGCATAGATTTATTATCAAAAGACTTAATAATCACTTCTTTTATATTAGTAGTATCAATTAACTTTAAATACTTAATTTTATCATTAATAAGATTATCTGCAATCATACATTTATCAATACTAATAATATCATTACTATTAATTTTATTAAAACCAATACATTTATTAACTTTTAAAGTTATTTTATCTCTGTAGTTATAATCATTATTTGTAACAATTCTTTCTATTTTAACACCAACACTTTTAAATATATCGTTTAAATAATTAGTTTTATAATCAACTTCATCAGAGTATGATATGTGTTCAAGTTGACATCCACCACATATACCATAGTATTTACACTTAGGTTCAATTCTAGAGTTACTAATCTTATTATACTTAGTAACATTCGCAACACTATATTTCTTCTTATCTAATGTAATAAATATATCAACATCTTCATTAGGCAAAGCGTTATTAACAAATACAATTTTATCATTGTAATAAGTAATACCCCTTCCTTGATTATCCATTTTTACAATTTGCATAAAACCACCAACTACATTTTACCATGATTTAATACTTATTGCTTGATAGTTTAAAGAAATCCTTTAAATTATTATTATAATTATCTTTAATTATCTCTTTCTTTAATTTATTTAAGGCAGTTTTCTCATCATTTATATATTTTCCAAAGTATTCAAAATATAAGTACTTAATCTTTTCTCTGTCATTATCAATATTTAAACTATTAATCTGTTTTTGTAAATATGTTCTATTAACACTATCATATCTAGTTGATGTTAAAAACTTTCTCTTGTTTAAAGTTTTATATTCAAATGGCTTAGTCATACTTACTCTAATTTCTAATATATCAAGTTCTTCTTCGATAATAATACTACTAACTTGTTTAGAAATACCATTATCATCAAATTTTAAAGCAATAATATTATCTTCATTTCTAATTAGACAAGATGTAAAACTTTTAGTCTTCTTACCATATGTATCAGTTTTATCTTTTATCTTATATAATATCTCATCTGATAATTGTACCTCATACGTTAACACATTTAAAAAAGTATCATTACTAACTTTAAATATAGGAATCTTTCTTACATGTATTAAGTTATCACTATTATTCCATTCAAAAAAATCATATAAAACTTCATTAAAATTTAGTGTTACATCATATATGTATGTCATTTTTCTCTCCTTTGTAAAGCGCAAGAAACATTATAATTATACCTATAAGCGCATTTAAACATTCTATATGTCTAATAACATAATGTACATATTCTAAAAAATTATACCCAATGGATAGTAGGTTTAAATAACTAATTATATATACTGATCCTATTACAGTAAGGCCAAAACCTACTAAAAAGAAAAATAATCTAATCATAATATCTCCATTAAATTTTATTAAATTAATCAAATTTTATTTATTAAATTTAAGTTTTAGTATATAATTGAATAGGTAGGTGAGTATATGGAGTTATTAAAATATATATTTTTAGGTTTTATTCAAGGATTTACAGAAACAATACCAGTTTCATCATCAGGACATTTAATGATATTTAAAACACTTATGGATGTTAAAGTAGATTTTGATACGATTGCAATTCTAACTAATTTTGGAAGTTTAATTGCGATAATTATCTTATTTCGTAATGATATTATGGATATTATATCAGGATTCTTTAAGTATATTGGTACTAAAGATAAGAAGTATAAAAGTGAATTTAGGTATGCATGGCTTATTGTTATAGGGTGTATTCCAGCAGGATTAGCAGGACTAATAGTTAGTAAGCTTGATTTATTTGATAAAATAGAAGATAACGTAAAAATAGTTGGATTATCTTTAATGATAACGTCAATTCTTCTATATTTAATTCGTAATTTTAAAGGACATAAGAAAGATGAAGATTTAACATTTAAAGATGCACTAGCAGTAGGATGTTTTCAAATACTAGGACTATTTCCTGGAATAAGTAGAAGTGGTTCTACTATTGTAGGTGGAATGTTTAGTGATTTAAAAAGAGATACAGCGTTTAAATATTCATTTATGCTATATATTCCAATGAGTCTAGCTGCAATGGCACTTGAAATTACCAAGATTAATTTAGATAAATCACTAATAATTCATTATGTTTTAGCAATCCTAGTTGCGACTATAGTTACATTCCTTGTTACTAAATGGTTTAGAAAGATAGTTAACGAAGGAAAATTAATATACTTTTCAGTATACTGCTTTATAGTAGGACTGTTAGTAGTTATATTTTTATAAATTAAGTGCGAACAATTAGTTCGCTTTTTGGTTGTAATTGTGTGAATGTTTGCTATAATAGTATTTCAAAAGGAGCTGACTATGGAAAATAACATAATAATAGATGAAATAAATAAAATATTAAAGCAAGACATAAATATGGATTCAAGTTGTATAAGTTTATACGATGTATTTAATTTAATTAAGGATAAATATTATGAATATAATAGTTTAAGAAATGATTATGGAAATATTTTTGAGCATTTACTTTATGATGACTTTGGAAAAACATATATTAATATAGATGATTTCGATTATGAAAAAAATTATCTTACGATAAGTATAAGTATGTGGGATGGTCAATATAGAATTATATTTTCTAAAAAAGATAATGATTTATATATAGTATTAAGTCAGATATGTGATAAAGAAAAAATAATGATATTAATAGGGAATGAGGTATCTGAACTATATGATAAGTTTATGGAATTAAAGAGCTATCAAGAACAGTATTCTTCTAATATAAGATTATCTAATAGTAATTTTAAAACTAATATTTATCCTTGGTGTGTAGAAATATTTGTTACCTCAGATTTCAATAGATATAGGAATATATTTAATATGTTGTTGTTTGTATCAAGTAAAAGAGTGAAATATGAAGAATGTAATTCTCTTAATTTACTAAACTACTTAAAAAATAATGAAGATGAAATACTAAGAAAAATGTTTGTGGATATAAAGTATTGTCCAGAGTGGAGTAGAGATGCTTTAACTAAAATAAGAGAACAGCAAATAAATGATGAAAAGAAGAAACAAAAGAGATTAGCAATAGTAAAAAGATTTATTCCATGGAAAAAATAAAACTGGTTTCGTTATTCTGAAATCAGTTTTATTTCATTATTTCTAAATATAATTTTTTATTGTCGAAATAAATATTTTTTACATTATTATATATATCGTTAATAAACTTAATTTTATCAATAAATATTTTAGTATTAGGATTATTCATCTCTTCAAATTTTAATGAGAAATTATTTTTCATGTTTTGACTTATATTTTTTATGTTGTCACTATTTTTATTAAACCATGTATCTATTTTTTTATCTTTAATAACCTGTATCTTTTCAGATAAATCACCTATTGCTTTACCAGCACTACCTATACCTGATAATAGATTACCTTGAATAGATTTATTAGCTTCTTTTTTCACATACTTTAATGCTTCTTGATAATTATTTATATATTCATTACTAAGTGTTTCTATTTCTTCCCTTTTAGATAATAGATATTCTTTTTGAAAATTTTCTAGTAGCATTATTTCTAGGAAAGTTGCAAAACTATATACATATAAAGACAATCTATAATAAGAAAAATTTTTTTCTAATTCATTTTGATTGTAATTAATTGTTTTATTAGTCATAAATATGTTTTTCTTTTTCATATTTTCGTAAATTTGCTTTTGGTAAAAATTTATATTTTTCATTCCTGTTCTTTTAATGTCCATTACTAGCTTATGGTTATTATTTATATATTGCTCATCTTGCCAATTATATTTGTATTCTGTTATAACTCTAATTAATGTTTTTACATCTGCCTCTATTTCTGATTCTTTATCATTTTCCAAAAAACTTAAAATATTATTGCAGATGCTTTTTATCTCAATAATTTCTTTTTCTATTTCGGATAAAGATATCGCTATCATTATAGTTGCAGGGTTAAATCCCATTTTATTTAAATGTTTAATATTATTTTTGTTTTTAGGGTCATTAAAGAAAGAAATAATTGCTTTTGGATCTTTTAAATTGTTTATTTGATATAAATTTTCGCCTTTATTATCTTTTTTTTGAAAAATACTAGCAAATTCTTTTAATTCATCATTTATTTTTGCAAGATTTTTTAAATCAAAAGTAAAACTATTTTCCTCAAGTTCACTTTTTTTTATAGTTGATAGAGTATAACTTGCATCTTCTAAAATGCTACTATTTTCTATTGTTTTAATGTTAGTATTATCTTTATTGTTCATATTGTTATTAGAAAACTGTTCCATATTAGATCTTCCTTTCAATAATTACAAAACCATTATATCACATTCTTAGGGTAATATAAAACCCTACAAAGTAGGGCATATATTATATAAGTTGGTGCTCGTGATCGGACTCGAACCGATACGGTATCACTACCACGAGATTTTGAGTCTCGCACGTCTACCAATTTCATCACACGAGCAACACATTCATTATATCATAATCATTAGATATTTCAATAATTTTTTTGATTTTTTTCAAAAAAGTGTTGACAGTTTATACTTTTTGGTGTTATACTTTATAAGTAAATTTGACTTGGGGAATTAGCTCAGTTGGCTCAGAGCACCTGCCTTGCACGCAGGGGGTCAAGGGTTCGAGTCCCTTATTCTCCACCAAATTTGATGATTAACCCTTGGTTTCCAAGGGTTTTATTTTATGTAAATATACTTGACCACCTGCACAAATTCTACATATAAAAAAATATAAGTTGTAAAAATGATATTTAAATGCGAAAAATTATTTAATAAGAAAAATAAATTGTAGTGGTTTAAGATGTTTTAGTTCTTCTTTTTTTAGTATCATTTTCTATTATTTGCCAATACTAAATATGGTGATTATATGAATAATATTAGTATATGGAAAGATACTAGTGAAAGAACTTATTATAAAAAATTAGATAAAGATATTGATATAGATGTATTAATTATAGGTGGTGGGATTACTGGTGTAAGTACTTTATATCATCTTAAAGATAGCAAGCCAAAAGTTGCATTAGTTGAACAGAATAAAATAGCTTATTCTACTACAGGAAATTCTACTGGAAAACTAACTTATTTACAAAATGATTTACTTGATAAAATTAGAAAGTCTGTTGGAGATAAAAAGTCATTTTCTTATATTAGTTTTGAGATAGAAGGAATGAATAGGATGGTTAAATTAATTAACGATAAAAAGTTTGATTGTGATTTAACCTGTGTTGACTCATATCTTTATACTAATAAAGAAAGTGAAGTAGATAAATTAAAAGATTTATCTAAGTTTTTAAACAATAGGAGTATTGTTACTAAAGAAGAAGAGTGTAATTTAATAGAAAGTAAGTATATGATAGGGGTAGAAAACACCTATATGATTAATCCTATTAAGTTTGTTAATTGTTTAATTAAAGATAATAAATATCCTATATATGAAAATACTAGTATTATAAAAATAGAAAAAGAATATGATAAATACATATCATATACTAAAAATAATAAGATAATATCTAAATGGATTGTAATTGCATCACATTATCCATACTTTATAAAACCAATGTTCTTTCCTATTAAAGTATCTTTAGAAAAGTCATATTTAAGTGCATCTAAAAAGAAAATAGATGATATATCATTAATTAGTTATTCTAATCCATTTATCTCAATTAGAACTTATAAGGATTATCTTATATATTTAAGTAATTCTCACGCTCTTAATAAAGATATTGATGATAAACATAATTTCAATGAATTATTAAAGAAAGTAAGTGATTTAAAATTAAAAACAAGTTTTTTATGGAGTAACATAGATATAATGACTGTAGATGGAATGCCTTATATAGGTAAAATAAAGGATAATATGTTAATAGGAACAGGTTATAACACTTGGGGATTAATTAATGGATTTATGGCTGGAGTGATACTATCTGATATTATAAAAAATAAAGATAATAAATATATAGATTTATTTAATCCAAACAGATTTAGTGTTAAGTCTATTCCAAAATATATTAGTAATACATTTAAAAATGTAGATGGCTATATTAAAGGATTTAAAAGCAATGTTGATATTGATTATAAAGAAGGAAAAAAAGTATTGAATGTTGATAATCATACTGTACTTAAAAAGTGTCCTCATATAGGATGTGGACTTAAATATAATGAGATAGAAAAAACATGGGATTGTCCATGCCATGGCTCTAGATTTAGTATTGATGGTAAATGTATAAGTGGTCCTGCTAATAAAGATATTAGTATAAGCAGTAAAAAAATGTAATTTATTTTAAAATTACGTTTTTTCTTATTCTAGAGTATAAAATTGTCTATATTTTAAAATTTGCTTGTAGTACCTAATATTCTGTTAAAATTAGTAATTAATATTTAAAAAACGTGTGTTTGACTCTTAAAATCAATTATGATATTACTAATCTTGGCGGTTATATTATGGATTATTATTCTAGTATAAAAGAATTGCTAATAAATAATGAATTAACTACAAAAGCAAAAGATTATTCTAAAAATAGAAGTGATTTATTAACTCGTTATGAAGTGGGAAAACTATTAATAGAAGCGCAAGGTGGAGAAGAAAAAGCAAAATATGGTAATATGCTAATAAAAAAGTATTCAGAAAAATTAACAAAAGAATTAGGTAAAGGTTACACCGAAACTAATCTTAAATATAGAAGACAGTTTTATCTATTTATTCAAAAAGGTCACACGTTGTGTGACAAATTGACATGGGGTCATTATAGAGAATTATTAAAAATAAAAGATTATGATGAAGTTGAAATATTATATCTTTATTGTACTAAATAATAATATAGATGTTAGAACTTTGCAAAGAAAAATCAAAAATAGAGAATACTGGCGAATAAATGAAGAGAGTAGAAAAAGACTTGTTAAAAATGAAAAATTAGAATTGATTGATACAGTAAAGAATCCAATACTTATTAAGAATGCTGTTGGTGTAGAAGATATATCGGAACGTATGTTACAGAAACTAATTTTAGAAGATATCCCATCTTTTTTAGATGAATTAGGAGAAGGATATTGCTTTATAAAAAATGAGTATAAAATTAAATTAGGTAATACTTATAATTTTATCGACTTATTACTATTTAATATAAAGTATAATTGTTATGTAGTAGTTGAATTAAAAGTAACTGAGCTAAAAAAAGAACATATAGGGCAAATAGATATTTATATGAATTATATAGATGAGAATATTAAAACAGTAAATTAGAATAAAACTATAGGAATAATTATAGTTAAAGAAAATAATCAGTTTGTAATAAAGTATAAAACTAATAAAGGAATATTATCTAGAGTATATGAGCCAATATAAAAATGTAATCTACGTATTATTAACTATTTTTTTATCTTAGGTAGTTTTATCTTCATATTAGGAAATGCTTTTACAATTCTTCTATAAATAATAGATTTATTAAGTAATATTTCTCTAACTTTCTTAGTTATTTCTTCTGTTGAATCTATTTTAATATTTTTACTTATTCCTTTCATTTTAGAAATTATATTAAATGATAAAGATAAGTCTATTAATATTATTATAAGAAGTATAATAGATATAACTATTAATACAGTATTAGGAATTAGATTAATAAAATACATAATAGAAGGATTAAGTATATAAAATATAAATGTACCAATTATGCCAAATGGTATCATAGTCTCTAGACATATTCTACCATTAATATTAAATTTTCTATTAGAATAATCCCACCATCTATTTTTAAATAGTATTTCCATAATTAAACTTGTCATATATTCAAGGATGGAGCATATAATTATTGACATAATAAATAAAATTATAGGGTCATTCTTATACTTTGTTAGTAATAATATAATAAGTATTACTCCAAATCCATATATTGGACAATATGGTCCTATAAGAAAACCTCTATTTGTAAATTTATTATTTTTAAAATAACAATAGAATGATTCCATGAGCCATCCTAAGGATGAATAAATAAAGAATAGTAAAAACAAAACATATATATTGTACATAACTTCACCATAATTATTATACTACATAATTCTAGAAATTTTTTAAAAATATAAAAATCTAATTTATTTTTGTGGTTATTTATGTTATAATTCTATTATGTGAAGAATAGGAGGAGTTATATGACTTTAACTTTTGATTCAGTTGTTAAGTTTATAAGGATGATAGTAGATATGTTACTACTATGGTTAATATTATATTATGTTTTAAAAAGTCTTAGTAAAAATGTTAAGATGGCAATGTTATTTAAAGGGATATTCTTTGTAGTTCTTTTAAAACTTGCTAGTGATTTTTTTGGACTTGTTACAATAGGTTTTTTACTTGATTATGTAATAGAATGGGGAATACTTGCATTAATTGTTATATTTCAACCAGAAATACGTAATGTGCTTGAAAGACTTGGACGAAGTCAATTACTTGGTAGACATAAAGTATTATCCGTTGATGAACGTGAAAGAGTAGTATATGAGATAGTAAGTGCGATGGATAATTTAAGAAAAACAAGGACTGGTGCGCTTATAGTTATTGAACGTGATAATAGTTTAAATGATTATATTGAAAAATCACAAAAAATATATGCAGCAGTATCATCAACGTTATTACAATCAATATTCTTTCCCAATAACCCTCTACATGATGGGGGAGTAATAATTCAAGGAGATCAAATTACTAGTGCTTGTGCGGTATTTCCAACAAGTGATAATGCCCGCATTAGTAAAAGATTAGGTACTCGTCATCGTGCAGCTTTAGGAATTGCCGAAATTACTGACTGTATTGCATTAATAGTATCAGAAGAAACAGGAAGACTTTCTCTTGCAATTAATGGAGAACTCAGATATAACCTTACTATAGATGAAGTAAAAGTAACTTTACTTGAAGAGTTAGGTCCCAAAAAATCAATAGTTATTGAGGAGGATGATTCAAGTGAAAATATTTAAGAGTATTGCAAACGCAATTGCGAAAATATTAGATAAATTAATAGTTACTCCACTTACTAAGTTAATAGTTAAGATTACTGGCAATAAAAATACCAATGGTAAATTGTTTGAGTCTTTACTTGCTAAACCTACAGCTTTGCTGTTTATATCATTGTTCTTCTCAGTAGCCTTATTTATTGCAGTAGATCAAAAGATTATTAGATTTACAGATAATGGTGCGGAAGTATTTAAAGGACAAACTGTAAATGTAATATATAATGAAGAAGCATATGTGGTAGAAGGACTTCCTGAGACTGTAGATGTTACTTTAATAGGTAGTAAAGCAGATTTATATATAGCTAAGCAATCATCTAACCATAGTGTTACTGTTGATTTAACAGGACTTGAACCTGGTACTCATAAAGTTAATATTGAATATGAAAAAGGTAGAAACGATATAGAGTATAGTGTTAATCCTTCGGTTGCCACTGTAATTATTTATGAGAAAGTATCTGATTCACGTACACTTACTTATGATGTGTTAAATGAAGAAAAACTAGATAAGAAATATGTTATTGATAGTGTAAATCTAAAAACAGATACAGTAACTATTCGTGGACCACAATATAGATTAGATGAAGTAGCAGCAGTTAAAGCATTAATTGATGTAAGTGATTTGCCTAATGTTGAGGTAGGAAAACAAACTATTGAAAATGTCAAACTTAAAGCATATGATAAATCTGGTAATGTAGTTGATGTTGAGTTTGTACCAGAAACTATTAGTGCCGATGTAGAGATATCTGCGCCAAGTAAAGAAGTTAATTTAAACTTTGTTCCAACTGCTTCTATGCCTTTTGGTAAAGCTATTAGTTCTTATAACTTCTCAGCTAATAAAGTTATGGTATATGGAGCTAATAGTGTAATTAACAGTATTAATGGTATTGATATTAAAGTAGATGTTTCTAAACTTACTAGTGATACTACACTTGATGTAGATATTCCAAAACCTACTGGTGTTAAATCTATGAGTCAAAATTCTATTAAGGTTAAAATATTTGTTACTGATGTTGCAACTAAGTCAAATATTCAATCAGTAAATATTACTGGTATTAATACTCCAGAAGGTATGGTTGCTCAACCTATAGATGAAGCTAATGGTGTAATTGAGGTTGAGGTTAAAGGTGCACAAAGTGTAATTGATAGTGTTCAAGCATCTGATATAACTGCTTATGTTGATTTAAAAGGATTATCAGAAGGTCAGCATGAGTTAAATGTAGAGGTAAAAGGCTCTAATCCTCTTGCAACCTATGTTGCTAAAAAGACTAAGGTTACTATCAATTTAACTAAAGCAGGATAAAAAAATAAGCATTCGTACGAGTGCTTTTTTAATGATTTTCTATATGATTAAAAAGTAGTCCAATATTAATTAATCCTGTTATACCTACGATAGAATAGATAACTCTAGCAAGCATATCAGTACCAAATATTGCTTCTACTAAATTAAAATCAAATATTCCAATTAATCCCCAGTTTAACGCACCAATAATGGTAAAAACTAAGCAAATTTTTTGTAGTGTTTCCATAATATTCTCCTTTCAGTTATTAATATCTTATCCAAATTTTAGTTATTTATACATAAATTAAAAAAAATAAAAATATAATTAATTGAGATTGAGGTGAATATGAAAAAAATATTTTTTGTTTTACTTTTTGTTATTATACTTGCAGGATGTGGTAATAATAATAAAGAGACTATACTTAAAAAATGGAGTAAGAAGGTAGATGGTATGGATAGTTATTTAATGAAAGGAACATTAGAGATTTATAGGAATGAAGATTTATACACATATGATGTTGAATCTGCATATTTAAAAAAAGATAAGTTTAGAGTAGGGCTAACTAATAAGACGAATAACCATGAACAAATAATTTTAAAAAATGATAAAGGTGTTTATGTAGTAACTCCTTCATTAAATAAAAGTTTTAAGTTTCAAAGTGAGTGGCCATATAATAATTCTCAAATATATTTATTGCAACCACTTCTAATTGATTTAAAGAATGATGATAAATATACTTTTGAAGAAAAAGATGGTAAATATATCTTTAGCGCTAAAGTTAATTATATTAATGATAAAAATTTAACTAAAGAAAAGATATATTTAGATAAGAATTTAAAGTTAAAGAAAGTAGAAGTACTTGATGATAATGATGATGTTATCATGCGACTTAAAGTTACAAAGATTGAAACTAATAATAATTTTGATGATAGATACTTTGATTTAAGTGATTCTTATAGTAATAATAAGGTTAAAGCTAATGATAAGACTGAAAGTAAAGATACAAACAATAATTCCAAACAAGATACTAATGAAGGCAATAATGATAACAATACAGCTAATAATGATAAATCTAATACTGATGTAAATAATGAAAGCAATAATACATCAACAACAAGTAAAGTAACAGACGTCCTATATCCAATGTATGTTCCTGTTGATACTTATCTAGATACACAAGATGTAGTATCACTTGATAATGGTACTCGAACTATACTAACATTTTCCGGGGATAGTCCATTTACCTTTGTACAGTCTCCAGTAGATAGCGAAACTATTGATTATCTAAATGGAGATCCATATCTTGTTGCTGATACAGTAGGTGCGGTATCTGATAAATCAGTAGCCTGGATTAGTAATGATAGAGAATACTATTTAACATCTACTAGCGTAAATGCTGATGAGTTATTATTAATAGCTGATTCACTTAGTGTTGCTGAAGTAGGTAAGTAAAAGATTAGAAATAGTCTTTTATTTTTTTTAATAATTTACAACTCATATTATAAAGTGTTATAATGAATGCGGAGGTAAAAAACAATGAAGGGATATAATAATAATTTAATAACTGATGATGACTCATTTGAAGCAAAGAATGTAATTATAGTTATACTAATAATTATGGCTGTGCTTGTATCTTTTTATTTCATAACTAAATATGTATTAGAACATAAGAAAGATAATACTCCAGTAGTAGAATCCGTTATTGATAGAGAAAAGATTATGTTTGGACAGATTTTTAGTAGAAGTGACGATGAATACTATGTTATTGCATATAATGAATCTGGTAAGTCTAAAGATATATATAATAAGTATATAGATAAATATAATTCTAAAGATAGTCATATTAAGTTTTATGAAATTAATTTAGATGATGCTTTTAATAAGAACTTTGCATCTAATAAAAGTAATATCGTAGAAGATATTGATAATCTAAAAGTTAGTGGTGATACATTATTTAAAATTAAAGATAAAAAGATTGAATTTTATAAAGAAGGTACAAGTGATATAAGTAGTTATTTAAAAGAAATTAGTGCATAGTCACTATTTTTTTGTTTATATTAATAATGGTGATTTAATGAATATAGTATTATTATGTATAGAAATTTTTTTTGCTCGTATTATAGATGTATCACTTGGTACTATTAGAACTGTAATAGTGGTAAAGGGAAAAAATCTAATAGGAAGTATACTTGGATTCTTTGAAGTAACGGTATGGTTTTTAGTAGTAGAACAAGCATTAACTACAAGTAATAATAATATATTTATTGTATTTTCTTATGCAATTGGTTTTGCAACCGGTACATATATAGGTGGAATACTATCTGGAAGACTTGTTAAATCAAAGTATGAAGTACAAATCATAACAGATAAGAATGTACAAAAGATGATAGATTTAATAAGAGAATCCTCTATGGCAGTATCTATACTAAAACTAGAAGGAAAGAATAAAAACAAATATATGTTATTTGTTGAAGTCGATAATAATAAAATTAAAGAGTTATCATCTATTGTCAAAAGTGTAGATAATAAAGCATTTATGGTAGTTAATGAAACTATGTTTGTTCATAATGGGTATTTTGGTCTTAATAAATAGTTTATTAATATAATATAGTATGAAGAGTATTATAAAAGATATCCTTATAGGTTTTATAATTGGATTAGGTAAAATTATACCAGGTGTAAGTGGTAGTGTTCTTGCAATAACTCTAGGTGTATATGAGAGATTAATTAAGGCGATTAATAACATATTTAAAGATATTAATAATATATATTACTTAAGTAAAATAGGGATTGGAATAATTATATCTATTGTCTTTTTTAGTCGTATAATAACTTATTTGCTTTCTAATTATTATACTTATACGATATTTGTATTTGTTGGTTTAATACTAGGGAGTATGAAGGAAATAACAATAAATACTAAGTTGAAATATTGGTATCTAACACTCCTGTCTTTTTTTATAATAGTCTTATTTGGATTGATTAATATAAATAGTGGTACTAATTCTAATACAATTATTTATTATTTATTAAGTGGATTTGTTGAATCGGTATCATCAATAGTACCAGGTGTAAGTGGTACTGCTATGCTTATGTTAATAGGTACATATTCTTCAGTTATAGATATATTTTCTAATATATTAAGTATCAATTATTGGATTACTAACATTGGCGTAATTATACCTTTTATAATAGGTATAGTATTAGGACTTATTGTATCGGTTAAACTAATTAGTTTTCTATTTAATAAGTATAAAATAGAAACTTATAACGTAATACTAGGATTATTAATAGGAAGTTTTTTTATTATGCTTAAAAGTTGTACATATAATGTGAGTTCTATAATTATCAGTACAATATTACTAATAATTAGTTATATTAGTATAAAAAAAGTTAATCATTTCTTTTGATTAACTAATATAATTACACATAGTCCAATAATCATAAATCCTATTCCCATAAGATTAAAACTAGTATCATTTAATATAATTAAAGCTGCAACAATTAGTATTATTCCAATAATTACCCAAAATGTAATCTTATTTTTCACTTGGACCATCTCCTTTTAAATTTAAATCTACTGTATGCTTTGGTTTTCTTTTTTCTACAGGTAATGTTTCAACCCACTTTTTACCATCCCAACGTTTTAAACAATTTTCTCCATACCACTCTTTTAATACCTTTTCTATATTGTTATATGAATAAAATTGTCTTCCTTCAAATTCATATTTTTTAAATGGCAGAATATCTTCTTTTAAGAATACTGGTTCGTGCATAAATTTTTCCCAAGGAACAGATATAGGTTGACTAATAAGCTTGCTATTTTCATATTTTCTAGAATATCTATTTGAAAACCATACAACAAATTTTTTTAAATGTATTGGATTTATATGTAAGTTATCAAGTAATACTAGAATAGGCATAATTATTTTTATAACTGTTCTATTTACTTCATCAATAAACTTATTTTCACAGATATTATCATATATAATAACATCGACAAATATACCGTCCCCACTTTTGCACCTATTCTTAAGCAAGAAATTAGCTTCCTTAATATAAGTACCTTTTTTTCTTACTTTCATAGTAGGACCGTTTATTACATTAAATCTCTTATCAGTTTCAAAACATTGAAAATAAAAATCATCACTTAAATCTTTCTTTAGTGCATCAATAAATCTATTCCAATCTTTTCTTTCTACACATACATCGATGTCATCATCCCATGGAATAAATCCTTTATAGTTAACTATACCTAAAGCAGAACCCGCCATTAAACCATATTTAATATCATTTTTCTCACATACTCTATGTATCTCATCCATAATAGATAATACTTCTAACTGCAAATCTCTTACAGTTATTTTATTTTTTCCATCATTTTTTAAAATATATTCCTCACGTTCTAATATTCGATCATTCATGTACTTCACCATTCTCATTTTACTAAAAATTAATAAAATAATCAATTACTCTAGGTTATTTATTCACACCATATTAATCAATTTGAATATCCTATATTAGAAAATAGGAGGGATGTTATGAATTGTGGAAATAATAATGATAATGAATCATGCCGTTGCATAGCGGAAATACTTACTGTTATAAATGTTTTACAACAGAATGCAAATTGTGGAGATTCTTGCCTTGAAACATGTGATAGGGGTTTTCTTGGGTGCAACACAAACTCGCTTGGATGTAATACACGTCCTGTAATGTTATATACATGTTGTGGTAATGGTACACCATGGAGTATGCCAACAACTCGTGATGATTCAGTATCTGATGATGATAAACCTACTACTTCAAGTGTATTTAGAGTTGAAAAAATAGATGGATGTTGCTGCACATTTAGAGTTCTTAGAAGAGAAACTGGTGTGGCAAATGACTCAAAAACAACTTATGAAGCAACTAATTCATTCTTTACAATGAATCTAAACTGTGTATGTGCACTTAGATGTTTACCTGATACATACATTGAATGTATTTAAAAGACTTCGGTCTTTTTTTTAGGGTAACTTGTGTTATAATTGTAGTGTAAAAGGTAGGTGATTAGTGTGTATTATAATTTAACTAAAGAGAAGTATAAAAATTACGAAGCAGAATTTAAGAAAACTTATGTTGGGTCTCAATGTTATAAATCAATGGTATCATTATTCTTTGGATTCATCTTTTTACTTTTATTAATTATGTTTGACTATTTTCTTGATTCAATTGATAAAGTGAAATTTGTATTAGATGTATTTAGTATATGTGATTTTATTATTTTATTTATTGTTGGTATTGCTTCTTTTTTTCAATATCTAGAATTCAAAAGGGAAGTTAAGGATTATATTTTGAATAAAAATACTAAGTAGAGTTATAGAGGAGGTTGTGATATGTACTATAATTTAACTAAATAGAAGTATAAAAAATATGAGGGAGAATTTAAAAAAACATATATTGGTAATCGCAAGTATATGAAAAAAATGATTAGTTTGGCTGTTTTTATGCTTTTTGTAATTGATTTGTTTATAGGTATAATTTCTATAAATTTTTGTGAAGAGGTTAATAATCTTGTACCTGATATGAATGGATTATTCTCGTTAGCTGGAATAATAATTACAGGTATATGTACTGTTATTGTTAGTATTGATTATGAAAATAGTTTAAAAGATTATATTGTTATAAAAAATAAATAGAAGGATTACTTAGGAGAAAATATATTTTTCTTAGATAATACTATTTTACTCAAATAGTATTGACTTTTATTAAAAACAATTGTATTATCTTTATAACATTTAAAAGCGAGGTGGAGCACTATGGAAATAATAAAACGAATAAAATTAAATATGTTATGTGTATGCTTGCCTTGTGAATGTATCTTGCAATGAACTCTGGGATAATTTGGGTTCATTGCTTTTTTATTAGGGAGGTATTTTATGACAATTGATGATTTATTAGAACTTGTAAAAACTTATAATAATAATGAAGATGATTTAAAGTTAATTCAAAAGGCGTATGAGTATGCTTTCTTAATGCATAGCGGACAGATAAGACAAAGTGGAGAACCATATATAATTCATCCTTTAAATGTTGCTTATATACTTGCTGATATGCATGCAGATACTAATACAGTATGTGCGGGATTACTCCATGATACATTAGAAGATACAGCTGCAACCAAAGCAGAACTTGTATCATTATTCAATAGCGATATTGCAAATTTAGTTGATGGTGTTACAAAGATAAGCAAGATGAATTTTTTATCAAAAGCAGAACAAAACTTAGCTAATACACGAAAAATAATTACAAGTATTACAGATGATGTGAGAATAATTATAATTAAGCTTGCAGATAGACTCCATAATATGCGTACGATAAAGTATAAATCGGAATTCAAGCAAAAAGAAAACTCTGCAGAAACATTAGAAATTTTTGTTCCACTTGCTTATTACATAGGTGCATATAGAATAAAAAGTGAATTAGAGGATATATCATTTAAATATCTAAAACCTAAAGAATATAAAAAAATATCATATATGATGATTAAAGCCAATGAGGAGAATAATGCAATTTTAACTGAAGTATTACATAGAATTGATGAGATTCTTAGAAACGAGGCAATTCCACACGAAATTAAAGTTAGAACCAAAAACTTATATGGGATATATAAAAGAATTTGTGAAGGTTGTAAGATAAGTGATATGCATGACTTATTATCTTTAAAAATTATGGTTGATGAGATTTGGAATTGCTATAAATCATTAGGTCTTATTCATAGTATATATAATCCAGTTAATGATAAATTTAAAGATTATATATGGAATCCTAAAGTTAACTTATATAGTTCGCTTCATACAACTATTTTTGGACCACAGCATAAACTAATTCAAACTCAAATAAGAACATTTGAGATGGATAAAATAGCCTCCTTTGGTCTTACTGCATATTGGGATATTAAAAAAGGTAGTGCGAGAGATGAAATGCAGAAGGATTTAACAAATAAGTTTCAATTTTATAAATCATTAACAGATATTAATAATATGTTTTATGATAATAAAGAGTTTGTTTCACAAGTAAAAAAAGAGATATTTTCTGATAATATTCATGTGTACACATCTAAAGGTGATTTCTTATATTTACCAAAAGGTTCAACAGTAATAGATTTTGCATATAAAATACATACTAATGTTGGCAATTCTTTAGTAGCGGCAAAGGTAAATGATGAGTATGTGAAAGATTTAGGCTATGTTTTAGAAAATAATGATAGAGTAGTAGTATTTACAGATGAATTATCAGGCGGTCCAAAGATGGAATGGATTAGTAAAACAGCAACAAGTCGGGCAAAGAAAAAAATAAAGGAATATAATAAAAATAAAATATAACTGTAGAAATCAATATTAATATAATGTATAATTACTTTGATGATAGTAGGGAGGTGAATCATGAAGAAGACTAGTTTAAAACTCATTATGGCTTTTGTTTTATTAGGCGGTATATTTATGATATCTGGATGTGGTAAAAAAGATACAAATACTATAGTTGGATTTTGGGAACATTCAGGATTTGTTTATACATTTAACAAAGATAAAACAGGTAGTTATGATGCATTAGGAAATAAAATGAGTTTTACTTATGAAGATGATGGTAAAAAAGTTTCAATTTTATATACTGGTAATACAGCAGCAAGTTCTTATGAATATAAAATTGAAGGTAAAAAACTTATTATCAAAGATTCATTTGGTCAAGATGTAGAATATACAAGAAAATGAATTGGTGATTTATTAATTTTATTAAAAAAAATGTATGATAAAATGCAACAATTTATGTAATATTAGTCTTTTTAATTGTTTTTTATAGATTGAAATAATAAAAACGACCATATGCGGTCGCTTTTATTATATTCTATTTAAACAAAACTAAAATTTTGTTTTAGTATCAAATGGCAGGGGTAGCAGGAGTTGAACCCACATCAGCGGTTTTGGAGACCGTTATTCTACCATTGAACTATACCCCTGTAAGCAAGTACAAAATGATTATATCAAATTTTTTTTGAATATACAATATCATTCATGGTACTTTGTTTCAAAAAGGTTACTATTTTCAGTATCTTTTTTTATCTCTTTAATCTCAGGTAAATCTTTAATGCTACCTAATCCAAAATAGTTTAAAAACTGATTTGTTATTCTATAAAGCATAGGTCTCCCTGCATCTTCTGATTTTCCACATTCTTCTATTAAATTTTTTAGTACTAGTTTTCTTACAATATAAGCACTTGAAACTCCTCTTATTTTATCTATATCTACTCTAGTTATTGGTCCACTATATGCAATAATGGATAATACTTCTAATGCAGCATCTGATAGTTTATTGTTTTGTTCATTTTGGACTAATTTTTCAAAATACTTAGCATGTTCAGTTTTAGTTGTTAATTTAAATTTTTCACCTAAGTATTCTAATTTTATTCCTCTATTATCTTGATTTAATTCATTATATAAATCTTTTATAATTTTTTTTGCTTCATCCTCAGTAATTTCTAAAATACTAGTAATATCCTTTAAACTTAATCCTTCATCACCAATTACAAAAAGTAATCCTTCTAGTGTTGCTTGCATAAACTCACTTCCTTGCCATAATTGTTATGTTATTGAAATTATTATCTTGATTAATTGATATTTCTTGTTTTTTAGCTAATGATAGAATTGCTAGAAAAGTAACTACAACATATTCTTTTGTTACTATTTCAAATAATTCTTCAAATTTTAAAGTGCCTTTTACTTTAATCTTGTTTCTGATTTCCTGACATCTTTCACCTACAGAATACTCTTTTTTTTCTATCTTAGTGTTTAATGGTTTAGTTGCTTCCTTATATTCTAAAAACTTTTTAAAAGCATTTACTAGGTCATCTAAGTCAATTCCGTAATCAATGTCCTCGTCGTTTGTGTAATTTAATAATTCCTCTGATTCTCTTGTATAAATTCGATTTCTTTCACTTTCTAACTCTCTAAATTCACAAGTCATATTTTTATATTTATCATATTCAAGCAATCTGTTTATCAAATCATTAGTAGCTTCTTCAATTTCTTCTTCAATTTCTTCTGTTTTATTAGGTAGTAACATTTTAGATTTTAATTCAATTAATTCAGATGCCATTACTAAATATTCACTAGTAATATCTATATTTTCTTCTTGCATTTTCTCAATATAACTTAAATATTGCTTAATAATTTCTTCAATGCTTATATCAAAAATACTAATATTTTCTTTTTTGATTAAGTGCAACAGAAGATCAAGAGGGCCTTTAAATTCGTTTATCTTAACTTCATACTCCATATATATCTCCAATTCCTAATCATTATAATATTTTTTAAAAATTTTTTCAATAAAATGTATACAAAAAATAAAATGTATGGTAAAATTAAACAAGAATAGTAGATGTGAGAGGATATTAATTATGAAGAAAAAATACATATTATTGCTATTAATAATAATAAACATTGTTGGAATAAGATATATTAATTCGGTTAGTTATTTTCCTGAAAAAATAACACTTTATAGACATAAAGTAGCTAGTAGAACATCTGATCCGTCAGGTATTACAATTGATTCAAATAGAATTGTAAACAAAACATATGAAGCAACTGTAGATGGTGTGAAGATTGGTGGAAGGGCTTTCTGTTCTGGTTGGAAATACAATGTGCCTTTATATTGGATAGAGAGTGAAAAAAAAGCATGGGTTAATGATGAAGATGAAAATAAAA
>CADCIZ010000020.1 GCA_902801685.1 uncultured Erysipelotrichaceae bacterium
CAAAAAATATATCAAGTAAAAAAACAAATTTCGCTAATAACAGACCTAACTGTTTAAAAATTACAAAACATGCACAAAAACCAAACTTACAAGTTGTTAACATTAATGGTAAAAGAGTGAGAATAAGTGCGAGAGAAAAAAGAACACTAGATAAACAAGCTGCATAAATATATGCACATTAAAAGGAAGAATAATCACTTCCTTTTTTTAGTACTTGCAGATACTTGTTTAAAATCATTTTTTCTAGATAGTTTAATTTTCTTGTTCAATTTATTATAATAACTATTAAATTTTAACTCGCTTATAAAGCTACTTTTTCCATTCTTTAATATATCAAGTTCAGACTCTAATTTATTATATAATCTAACTTCTTCTTTAGTTAAAGATTTCTTATTTTGAAATTTCCTTTTTAAAACTGCAAACCTAGCAATAAATCGTTCAACTTTACCATCATAAGAAATGCTTTGAGGGTTAGAATTACTATGATTAACAGAAGCTCTATGTTCATCATAATTATCTTCAATAAACTGTGGTATATCTATACCATAATCTTTAGTAACCTCTTTTCTAGAAATTTCTACATCGATATTAATTTTATTTTTATCAACTTTACTGTCTTTATATCTATCTATTATTCTGTCTAAAGATTCTATTAACATATTAAAATTATTAATTATTTCTTTTCTTTTTAAAACATTATTAATCTCTTTATTTACCATACTTGTTCTAATGATAGGTTCATATTTTTCATTATTAACATAACTTTTTAGATTATTCAACAAAGGATCTGCAATATCTATGTTAGAAACAAGAATTTCTCTATACATCTCATTTAAATTAGCTCTTAATGCATTATAATTTATATTTAAATCTAACTTCAAATTTTCAAAATCATCAATTTTCATATCTGATTTCAATTCATTAAGACTATCAATTACGTTTTTATATCTAGTTATAATATTCTCATAATTAACTAAACAAATTTTAGTAATATTATTTTCTTTTAAAAAAGCATCACTATTAATTCCATTTAGATTTCTAGATATACTCTTTAATTCTTCAAAGAATTTATTATATGGAATATTAATATTAACTTTATTTTTTAGTATCTTTATATCATTCAAGCATTTTAATACACTATCTAATTCATTACTGTTTATTGTTTTTTTACCATCAAATATCTTATTAAGGTGAGCAATAGCAAATCTTAAAGACATACCTAATTCACCTAATTTATTATTACTATATCCTTCTAATTTCTTTATATTGGGTACAATAGACGAAAACATATCAAAATTTAAAGGTACCTCTCTTGGTTCACTCATACATTCAATTAATATCCCAATACTTTCTTCTAAACTATTTAATATATTTTCAATACTACTCATATTATCCATAAGTGTCACTCCTATCTTGAATATAGTATATCATAAAACAATTTAAAAAGATAGAAGCAATTTTTTCTATCTTATTTAATAAACTTGTCATACCACTTTTTTCTTGATCTTATTATTTGCATAAATTTTTCAACAGTTTTCATATTTCCAGATTTTTGCACTAAAAAACATATTGTTGCGCTTTCAATGATCATAATTCTTTTCTTTTTGATGCATATACCAAATGGATAAGGACTATTAATCATTTGTTCTCTTGTATATCCTTCGTCCTTATAACCTAATTTATGCATATAATTATAAAATATCCCCCTTTCAATTTTGCCATGCGCAGTTACGTGATAATCAATTACTCTCATACTATCCCCCTCCTTAAAATAATTAAAGTAATCGAAACGAGCAAGCATATTATAACACCACATGCTACAATTTTAAGACTTTTAAAACTCTATTTACACTATTTTTAAAAAATATATAGTTTTTTAATCTGGAATTATTATATTTAGGAGTGTGTGCTATAATGGAAGTGGTGATAATATGATTTCAAATGGAATAGATTTAATAAAAATAGATAGATTTAATACTTTAATAGATAATAATAAATTTATGAATGATAACTTTAATACAAATGAAATAAATTATATAAATAATAATATTCAAACGTTAGCAGGTTTATTTTGCGCCAAAGAAGCTTTACTTAAAGCATTAAAAAAAGGAATAAATAATTATTCCCTAAAAGATATTGAAATAATACATGACTCTAATAAAGCACCCTCGTTCATATTTCATAATGAATTAGATTATCTTAATGCATATAATATCTCGCTATCTATATCACACGATGGCGATTATGCAGTCGCAATTGCATCATTTATTAAATGATACTTTTTCATACTTTTCTAATGCTTTATACCATGATTCATACCTAATATCATTTCGATGATCAACTACTAAATTAGTATTCATTAAATACTTTCCAATATAATTGGAAACTTTTTTTGCTCCTAAATAATTTAAATGTGAACCATTATCCTTTGTATCTGTCTTCCAATCTATATTTAAGTTAATTAAGTTTAAATCTATAAATTCTAAATTATTTTCAAGTGCAATCTTTGAAGCTGTATTATGTTTCTTGTATCGCCAAGATTTTTGTGAAGGCATACTAACTAATACTAATTTAACATTGTTTTCTTTACACAAATCTATTATCTTCTCTATATAATGTATATTTTGTTCTGGTATCATCTCATATTTATTAGAAAAATGCATATAGTTTTTATTTTTAGATGACTTAATATCAGTTATGTATTTATAACCTTTATCAGGATTAATCCAATTATTTTTTGAAAATCCCCCAATATATTTTTTCCAATTATCATGATATTTAGCTATTGGAACAAGTTGCTTCAATATGTATGCTATTTTATCTTTAAACTTTCTTTTACTTGGATTTCTAAACATTACATTAGCTTCCATCATTATTATTTTAGGATGTTGATTTTCAATCGCAACTTTTAAATAACTATATGCATCACTTATAACTTGGGCAGCTTCAGTACAATCAAATGTTGTATATCCATAATTATTCCATATTTCCATAGGAGAAATAGAACTATAAACTAGACTATCTCCTAAGAATATAACATCTATGGTATTCTTTTTTTCTCCTAATAATTCATAATTTGCTTGCTTAAATATTCCGTTTTTCCTAATATCTAAACCAGGAATTAATACTACTTCTGATATTATTATTAATATAAATAAAATAACAGTAAATAGTAATGCTTTTACTACATTTCTCATACTACGCCCCTAAAAGTCTGCATATATAGGATCTACCGGAATATATCCAGGTCCATATGCTCCAAAAATAATAATTGATAGAATTAACATGTAATATATCATCCATCTAATAATAATATTCTTTTTACTTATTTCAGTTCTTATATTATGATTCTTCTCTTTTAATAGTCCAACAATGAATATAACTATTAATGTAACTATTATTATAAAGTAATCTTTTATATCAAGTCCGAGTGTAAATAATTGATTACTTTTAAGTGTATTATGTAAATTAAAATCTGTAAATATTCTTTTTAACATTCCAAATCCTGCTTTTACAGTTGGAGCTCTAAAGAATAACTCACCTATAAATACAAAGCAAGTCATTTTTACTGATTGAAACACGCGATATACTATATTTTGTCTATTTATGTGTAATTTTTTACAAGTATTATTTATTGTTGGTTCAAATATATTACCTAATAATATTAAAGTAAACTGATACATTCCATAAAATAGGAATGTATAACCTGCTCCATGCCACAAGCCATTAAGTGACCATACCGCAAACAAAGCAATTGCGCCACTAATAAGTGGACCAAAACGATTACCTAGTATCTTTCTTGCTTTTAAAGTTAATTTCTTCATTCTTTTAGATAATGATACTGGATAGAAGATATAATCTTTAAACCACTGTCCTAAACTTATATGCCATCTTGTCCAAAATTCTGATATATTTTTAGCAAAAAATGGTTGTCTAAAGTTTTCTTTTATTTTTATGCCAAAGAACCCACCAATACCTATTACAATATCCATTGTACCTGAAAATTCCATATAAAGCATAACTGTATAACCTATCACACCTACTAAGATAGTAGCTCCACTATATGTATGATAATTATCAAATACAGTATTTACTAAAAAATTTAATCTATCGGCAATAATTATTTTTTTTACAAAACCATATAGTATTCTTTGATATCCAAAGCAAAAATTATTATATGTTACTTTATATCCAGCATATAAATCTTTAGCAGTATCACTATATCTTGAAATAGGTCCTTCCATTATTTGTGGAAAGAATGATAAGTATAAAGCTACTCGTAATATATTTTTATCTGCTTCTATTTTTTCATAATATACATCTAATATATATGATAATGCTTCCAATGTATAAAATGATATACCGATTGGTGCAAGAAAACTCATTATTCTAAATTTAAAATCTATATTAAAAAGATCTAACAATAAATTTGTATTAGTTGCAAAAAAATTTAAATATTTAAAAAAGAATAAAAATGATACATTAATTATTATTCCTAAAATTAAAATTCTTTTTTTATATTTTTTATATTTTTCTTTTATTGCTTTTTTATTATCTGGTTCTTCTTTTATTAATTCATTTCTCTTTTTATTTAATTTATCTAAATAATTTGCAACAAAATATATTGTTAATATAGATAGTATTAAAAATACAACTAACCACTTACTAATAAAAATAAACAAACCAAAACTAAATACTAATAATATAATTGGTCTAAATTTTTTAGGTACTAAATTATATATGAGAAGTAGAATTGGTACAACAAGAAAAATAAAACCTGGATCAAAATAAGACATATTATTGTTCTTTTAATTTTTCAATTAATTCCCAAATACTTTTAGCAGAATTAAAATTACTTGGAATAATTTCTACTGTTGGAATTTCTATATCAAATTCTTCTTCAATTTCTGCAACTAATGATAGTATTGTTAATGAATCTAAATATCTTCCATCAATTAAATTTTCTACTGTATTAAAATCTACATCTGGTTGTAATTCTTCTAATATTTCAATTAATCTTTCCATAAAACATACTCCTTAATAATTTGGATAATTTATATCACTTGTTTTTAAATTATCTCTTACCTTAATAAATTTATTATCTTTGTATAATAATACACATGGCAAATCTCTACTTAAAAATAAAGAAATACCTTCTGTAGATGAATAAGCACCTACATTTTTAAATATAAAAACATCACCTATTTGTAATTCAAATGAATTAATGTTCTTAACTATTATATCATTAATTGTACATAGTGAGCCATAAATATTATAATTCTTTATCTCTTTTTCTCTTTTTGGATATACTTCATAATATGGTATACGCATAGCCATAGTCTGACCATAGTATACTAAATGATTTATCCCACCATCTACAATTACATAATTACCATTTTTATTAGTCTTCATATCTACAACTTTAGTTAAATAATAGCCACAAGTTGCAACCATACTACGACCTATTTCAAGTAAGATTTTTTTATTACCTAACTTTTCTAAAATGGTATTTATTTCATCTAAAAATGTATCTTCATCAAATTCTTGATCAACAAAATAATGAATAGGAAGTCCTGGACCATATTCTATTTCTTTAATTTCAAAATTAAACTCTTGTTCTATAGAATCTATAAACTCTTTTAAATAATCAACTTCTTTATTAATCTTTTTTAAAGATGTTTTTTGTGTTCCAGAAAAATACTCAATACCATCTATTATTAATTCTTTATTATTTTTAATAATATATTTTACTTCTTCTTCTGTAACACCAAATTGATTATTAGATGTTAGTCTTATTAGAACATGAACATTTTTCTTATGTTTTATACACATACTTTCTAATAATTTAAATTGTTCTATTGATTCAATAGTAAATCTATCTATATCATACTTCACCATTTTATCAATAGATTCATAATCTTTGTATACACCTGATATAACCATTTTATTATGATTAATATTTAACTTATTACATATATCAAATTCACCATTTGAACATATTTCAAATTTATCGACATATTTATCTAATTCTTTGGCAACAAAAGTATTTGCTTTTACTGCATATACTAATGATTTATTAGTAAATTTAGACTTTAAATAATTAATTCTAGTAACTAATTTATTGATATCAAATACATACATAGGTGTTTTAAAATTATTTATTAAATCTTCGTAAGGCATTTTTTACCCTCCTTTAATTCTAGTAATCTTTTTCTGTCGATTTTTCCGTTTTTTGTTAGTGGAAATTCATCTACTTTAATTAAAGAAGTTGGTATCATATATACTGGTAATACTTCTCTTAATTGTTTCTTTAAATCAGAATTAGTTATATCCCCAATATAAAATCCATATAATTTTGATCTATTCTCATCAAAAATTGTACAACTTCTAACTATATTATCACAGCTATTAATTGCTTTATCAATCTCTTCTAGCTCTATTCTATGACCTTGATATTTAATTTGAAAGTCTCTTCTTCCATTAAAAACTAAATCATTGTTAGAATCATAGTAAGCTAAATCTCCTGTGTGATACATACTTTCAAAATAATACTTTTGATTAGGATTTTTCGTAAACACTTTATTTGTTTGATCTAGGTTATTATAGTAACCCAGTCCCAAGCAAGTTCCTATCACGCATATTTCTCCTACTTTATTCTGTTCTTTAATCTCTTTTTCATTTTCATCTAATAATATAACTCTTTCATTAGGAAATGGTTTTCCTATAGGTATTTTTTCATACTCTTTATTTTTATCTATTAAATAATATGTACAATTACAAGTTATTTCTGTTGGCCCATATACGTTTACAAATGTAGCATCAGGCAAATGCTTTATCCAGTTTTTTAAATGCTTAATAGGCATAACCTCTCCACTAAATATTACCTTATTAACACTTTCTGGAACTTTATAATCTAAGCCATGGAAGGTTGTTATGAGACATAGTGCAGATACTGCCCAAGTCATAGTGGTAACTTTATTATCACATAAATAATCTAATAATTTAGTAGGATTAGAAAAATAAGAACGCGGGATTATTACTAAAGTAGCCCCTACTCTAATTGATGAATAAATATCTTTTACTGATACATCAAAATCAAACGGCGCTTGATTAGCAATTATATCTTTATCACAAAAATTAAATAAATCAGTAAACTTATCTATAAAATCTATTACTGAACGATGTGATATTACAACTCCTTTAGGTACACCAGTTGAACCTGATGTAAAATTAACGTATATTGGATCAATATCTATATGATTATCTTTAATAATCTGTAATCTATCTTCATCTATTTTATAACTCTTTAATTCATTAATATTAATTATTTTAATACCTCTAAAATACTTTTTAGCTAACTCTTCATGTACATCATCTGTTACTACATAGATAGCTCTAGTTGTCTTTATTATTTGATCTACCCTATTTTGAGGTAATTCAGGATTAATTAACGAATAATAACATCCTGCATATATACTAGAAAAAAATGTAATTAAAGCATTTATTCCTTTATCCATAAACACTAAAACTAATTCATTTACGATATTATTATCAATAAAGTAAGTCCCACCTTGCTTACTATAATTACTTAAATCTTTGTAAGTTATTCTTTTATCTTCTTCTATAATAGCAATCTTACTTGGATATTTTTTAGAAGAATTTTCTAAATACTCAACTACATTATAAATACTACATCACCTAACTTCTTACGACTTCTATATTATAGCAAATTAAAATATTATTGTCTAATACAGGAAATTCTTTCTAAAATGTTCCATATACAAAAAGCAGGAAATTACTTTCCTACTTTAAACATATTTTTTAAATACATCTCTCATAATTACTGCTAAATCTATCGTCTTATTTATTAATTCATCATAATTATTGTGATTATCAAAATTTAGTCCATTAATATAATATTTTATTCTACTTGCCTTACTATTATCCAATCTTTGCCAATCTAAATTAAATCCAAATTCATCTTCTATCAAATTCTTTTTCTCATATAATTTATCAAATAATTCCTTATCATCACTTATGTATAACTCTACTCCTATTCGTGATTCTTTATTAACCAATGTAATATCTACGTGTGCGGCACTTGTGCCTATTGCAACGCTATACCAATGATCGGTAGTAGCTTTCCTTACATTAAAAGGTTTCCCTTTATCTATTAATATTTCATTAAATCTATTCCAGAACTCCAGTCTCTCTGATTGAGATTTATTCAAATTATCAGAACTATTATTAACCTTAGTATTTTTGATAAAATCATTAGGTTTTTCAATCACGTTAAAAAAAGGTGCTGGAATTGAATTTTCAATAGTATATGCTTTCAACTCAATTAAAAAGAAATTAATTCTGCTATTTGTATTATTATTTAACCATTCAATAGCGCTTCTATGTTCTTCTTTAGCTGTTTTTACAATCCAAACAATAACCTCTGCATCTAATCCTGATGCATACGTAATTATTTTCCCTAAATGATCGTGATTTGAGGGCTCTAACTGATTTTCTATAATTACTTTTGTTCCTGTTGATTCATCAACCGCAAATAAATCACATCTATATGAACCAACATATGCTTCTTTAGATACATCAACTAGTGTCAAACCTAAAATATCATTTAATATATTTATATTTTCTTCTTTTGCCAACCATTCAGAAAAATCATATTGTTCATGTTTCCATAAATTTCTTATATCTACTTCTTTTAATTTTCCTATTTTCATTTTTATCACCTATACTTCTTTATATTTTAATTCAGCTTGTCTTATAACTTGTTCAACCGCTCCTTCTCTTTTTACAGGAGGATAATTGTATTTAATTAGTAATCTTCTAATATTTACTCTAATTCTAGCTCTAGCATCTTCCCTCTTAAAAGCATCTAAAGTTAAATTATCATTAATAATTTCTACTAATTCTTTAGCTATTTGAACTAAAGTTTCATCTTGCATTAATTCTTTTATTTCAGGATCTGCACCCAAAGCATCAAAGAACGCTTTTTCTTCAGAAGATAAATCATATTCATTTCCCTTTTCTAATTCGTCTTCAATTTCTTTCTTTAAGTTAATCATTTCTTCAATAATTTTTTCTATATCAGCAATATCAGTTCTCTCATTATAAGCATCAACTATTTTATTAAACTTAGTAGAAAACTTTTCTTGTAGTGTTAAGTTTATTTTACCAATATCACTTATAGTTGTTTTAATAGCTCTAGATAATATTTCAGCAGCTACATTCTTGTCTTTTAAGTTTTTTAATTTATTAAGCATAGTATCACTTAATAACTCTAAACTATTACCTCTTGATAATTCTCCAAGATTAATTAACTCATCTTCTCTAATAGATTGTTCAAGCATAACTCCAACTTTTCTATTAATCTCAGATACATCAAGTTTATTTTCATTAGTTATTTTGGATATAAATGATCTAACTGAAATAATAAATAATACTTTATCTTTATAGTATTGCTCTAGTATACCATTACATAAAGTATAAAGATTCTTAGCATCCAAACTATGTTTCATAAATCTTTTCTTTTTATCTTCAGAACTTAATACTAAGTTAGCTCCATCTTTAATTAAATTATACTTGCCAGTATTATCTAAACCATTAAAGTTAGAATAATCAAATCCGTTTAATATACCATCGATAACTTCTACCTTATCTTTTAATGCATTTACTAATTCATCATTATCAACAACTTGTCTTTGATCTCTTGTTGTATATGTTTTTAATGCATCTAATAGCCAAGCTTTTAATCCAATATAATCAACTATTAAACCAGCAGGTTTAGTTTTATATACACGATTAACTCTTGCAATAGCTTGCATTAGGTTATGAGCTTTCATAGGTTTATCTATATACATAACGCCTAATCTAGGAACATCAAATCCTGTAAGCCACATATCAACTACAATTGCAATCTTAAATTTCTCATTAGCATCATTAGCATCATTTTTAAATTTAATCTCTAATTCTTTTTTATCATTCTTAGTACCAATAGCCTTTTGCATTTCTTCTGAATCTTTATTAGATGGAGTAATAATCATATTAACTACATCTTTATAATCAGGTCTTAATTCTAAGAACTTTTGATACATCGTATAGGCTGCTTTTCTTGAATAAGCAACTACCATAGCATGATCAGCTACCATATCTTTTCTTTCTTCAAAGTGACTTATAATATCTTTAACGATTAGCTCTAATCTATCAGGATCCTCAATAACTTGTGATATCTTAGCCATCATTTGTTTTGATTTATTTATAGCGTAAGCATCAGCTACTCCCTCTTCTTCAATAAATTTATAATAATTATCTATTTCATCTAATATTTTTTGATTTAATCCAACTCTTGCCATTCTTGATTCATACATAATAGGAACAGTAGAACCATCCATAATTGCTTGAGTCATATCATAAGTATCTATTACATCTCCAAATATTGATGATGTAGACTTATCTTTAGTCTCAACAGGAGTACCAGTAAAACCAATATAAATCGCATTAGGTAAAGCGTTATGAAGGTATTTAGCAGTACCAAATTTTTCTTTAGCTTCATTAGTTTCATAATCAATCTTCATAGTAGCTTCTAATCCATAATGAGATCTATGAGCTTCATCTACTAATACTAAAATATCATCTCTATCACTAAATAATCCAGTTTCTTCTTCAAACTTTTGTAATGTCGTAAAGAATATACCACCAGCTATTCTATCTTTTAACATTTCATCTAAATCTTGTCTAGACTCTGCTCTTTTAGGTTTTTGTTTTAAGTAATAATCACACTTAACAAAAGTTTCATATAATTGATTATCTAAATCATTTCTATCTGTAACCACTACTATAGTAGGATTATTTAACAATTTAATCATATTTCCAGAATAAAATACCATACTAAATGATTTACCTGATCCTTGAGTATGCCATACTATACCCGCTTTACCAGTTTTAACACCTTTAGTTACTGTAGAAAGAATAGCTTTCTTTACTCCAAAGTATTGATGATATTGAGCTAATATCTTTTTATCATCACTAAATAGAATAAAGTTTTGAATAATATCTAAAAGTCTATCTTTTCTAAACATACCATTAAATAAAGTCTCGTGTGTAGGCATATTTTCATATACTTCATCAGTATCTTCGATTTTTTTCCAATCACTAAATCTAGAATATGGACTCGTGATAGTCCCTGCTTTAGCAGTAACACCATCACTAATAACTAAGAATTGATTGTACTTAAATAATGTAGGAATATGAACATTTCTATACCCAGTTAATTGATTATAAGCATCTTCTAATTTAACATCTTCATTAGTAGCTGTTTTAAGCTCTACTACTACTAATGGAATACCATTTATAAAGATAATAATATCTGGTCTTTTAGTATCAAATTCTATAATAGTAAATTGTTGAATTGCTTGGAAGTGATTGTTATTTATATTATCAAAATCAACTAATTTAACATTCTTATATTGATAACCATTATTAGTTTTAACTTGAACAGGTACACCCTCTAATAAGTATCTAGTAAATATTTTATTATCTTCAGTAGGATTACCATGTGATAAAGCCTTTATAGTTTTAATTGCTTCCTGTATTTGACTATCATTAAAATCTTTATTTATTTTACATAAATCATCAAATAAGCAACCCTCCATAAAAACACTATGATAATCTCTATCAATATCATAACCATTTAATCTTTCATAACCTAATTTATTTAAGATACTTAATGTAGCATCTTCTAATTGTTCTTCATTAAACATTATTTATCACTTCCTATACTAAAATATATCTTTGATTTTTAAAACTTTACAAAATTCATTTCCAGACATTATATTATCAGTAAGAATATCTCTTACACTGTTTTTTATAACAATATTATTAGAAATCTTAATGATATTGTTAACTACTTTGCCATATTTACCTTTATTGCAAATAATTGGATAACACTCTATATGTCCAGCTAATTCTGATGCAATCATTCTTAAATCACAAGAAGAAGCCCAATACGAATCAAATTCACCATCTTTATCTTTATTTAGGTATAAAGGATTAGCAATATATCTTGCATGCATTGTTAAATAGCAGATAATTTTACCTTTAATCCTTTTTAAATCATTCCTTGGTTTTATTACTCTTTCAGTAATTAACTGACTAATAATGAAAACTAAAACTCCACTTATTACCGTTAAAAATACTGTACTATTACATATATCTAATATTGCTTTTAACATAATACACCTCTCTAACACAAATCACAATTTGTATGATTAAATTTCAATATTTTCTAAATCTATTTCACCATTCATTAACTTTGGTAATAATGTATCTCTTAATTGCTCTAAATTATAATTTTCAACTTTATTATTTTGAATCTGCTTCATTATTGATTCAGCTCTAGAACAAAAATCATTTTGTTTTTCTAAATCAATTTTTTTTATTTCATAACTGGTAAAATATTCAACTTTCATATTTGGCCTAACTGATGTTTCACTATTAATTCTATCTATATAATTTCTAAAATCTTTTGTTTTAGTATTTAAGTAAATATACAATGGATTGTATTTATTATTTACTCTTAATCGAATATTCCCATTATTACAAACCGTGTTTTCTTCGTCGGTGATCATATAAGTTAAACCATTAACTGCTGTTCTTGTAATCACAATATCATTTCTAATAAGTCTATAATTTTTAAAATCTTTATCAGTCATTTTAGTAAATCCCCAACTGTGATAATCTCTGCCATTAGTCATATCACCAATTCTAATACATCTAATTCCTGTATCGTAATCAACAATTGGAGCTCTTTGTATTGCATCAGCACCAGTATTGATTTTTTCAACACAGTCTTCTAATTTGACTATTTCAGCATCTGTATTCTTATCTAGGAAATCGTTGAAATCATTTAAAACCAAGTTAAACAAATTATTATTTATCTCATTATTTAACTTAACTTTATCATCTAATTTCGATAAGATATTAGCAATTTTATTTTGTATTTCTATGTCAGGTACTTCAATTTCAATATTTTCAAACATCGACTTATTCAAAATAGGCATTGTACTACCATTAGTACCTATTAAATGAAAATAATTCTTCATTGTAGATAAGACATAGTAGACATATCTGATATTATAATTATTTTCATCTATATTTGTAATTGCATTTATCTGTTGATTTGTTAAGCAATCTTCTTTTACAATAGCAACATTTCCCATATCAGATCCAATACAATCAACTACAATACTTTTTTCATTGATAAATCTTGTTTTATGATCTTCATATGCTTTTTGAGATATATGTTTTTCTGAAGAAACAACATACATTACATTCTTAATATCAGAAGGCCCAACAAACATATAATCGCTGCTTTCATAGTACTCTGATTTCTTGGTTGAAGGAGTACATCCTGTTACAATTTTACCTATATCTCCTAATTTTACTTTCTTCATATTGTTTCTCCTTTCTCCTACAAATCACAATTTGTATGATTAAATATCATAGCCAATCGCTTTTAGATTCTTCTTAATTTCTTCTTCAAGTCTATGTGACTCTTCAAATTGTGTAGATAATTCTGATGTAATATTCTTCATCTTTTCTTCAAAAGGAATACCATCATCATCATTATCTTCAACACCTACATATCTTCCTGGTGTTAATACATAACTGTTACTTTTAATTTCATCAATAGTAGCTGAATAACAGAAAGCTTTTATATCTTCGTAGTTATCATTATTCTGATAGTTATGATATGTATCAGCTATCTTTTTTATATCACTAACTGATAACTCTCTTAATCTTCTAGTAACCATATTTCCTAAGTTATTTGCATTTATAAATAAGGTCTTATTTCTTTGTTTTTTATTTCTATTGATAATCCATATAGAACATGGAACTGTTACTGTATAAAATAAATTAGTTGGCATCGCAATAATACAATCTACTAAATCATTTTCTATAAGATTCTTTCTGATTTCTCCCTCTTGTCCTCCAGCTGATAGTGATCCATTTGCCAGAATACAAGCCATTTTACCATTTTGAGATAGTTTAGATATCATATGTTGTAACCAAGCGTAATTTGCATTATTCTTAGGTGCCAAACCATATCTCCATCTAGAATCGTTTTCTACCCTATCTCTTTCCCATTCTAAGTTGAATGGAGGATTAGCTAATATAAAATCAGCCTTTAAATCTTTATGTAAGTCTTCAGTAAAAGTATCTGCTGCATATTTACCTAAATTTCCATACATTGAACGTATAGCTAAATTCATTTTAGCAAGTCTCCAGGTAGTAGGATTCTTCTCTTGTCCATAAATACCAATGTTATAAATATTACCTTGGTGTTCTTCTACAAACTTCATAGATTGAACGAACATACCACCAGAACCGCAAGCTGGATCATATACTTTACCTTTAAATGGTTCTATACATTCAACCATAGTTCTAACTAAACAAGCAGGAGTATAGAATTCTCCACCTTTTTGCAACTCATTCTTAGCAAATTGTCCTAAGAAATACTCATATATTCTTCCGAGTAAATCTTTTTCTTTTGCTTCTTTAGTACCAACTTTAATATTAGTAAATAAATCTAATAATTCCCCAAGATTAACATTTCTCATAGTTGGAGAGTTATAGTTCTTAGGTAATACATTCTTTAATGAATTATTTTCTTTTTCAATTAAAGTTAAAGCATCATCTATTATTTCACCAATATTTGTATCTTTAGAGTGTTCTACTAAGTATTCCCATCTTGCTTTTTGAGGAACATAGAAGATATTCTCTGCTGTATAGCAATCTCTTATCTCCTCTAATCCAGCACCTTCTTCTACAAGTTCTTTATACTTATCTTCAAAAGAATCTGAAATGTATTTTAAAAATATTAAACCTAATACTATAAATTTATAATCTGAAACTGATACAGCGCCTCTCATTTTATCTGCTGCTGCCCATAGTTTATCTTCTAATTTTTTTAATTCTTGTTCATTCATATTATTTACCACCTTTCATTTTATACAAACAGTCAAGTATCAAAGCATACTTAACTGTATCATCTACTTTGTAATTATCAATTATAATAATTTCTCCAAAGTATTTCTCCTAGATAAAATTATATCATAATTTTCAACAAATTTTGATATTTTACTACCAATTCATACCAGAAATTAATAAATTGTATCAATAATCATAACTATTTTTAATTTTAGGTGATTACAATAAACAACTTTAAAAATAACAAATTATTAAATGATAATATCAAAATAAAAATTTTAGCATTATCAATTTGACATATTTCCACATTTATTCCCAGAACTTTTTATTAAAAGTCTTCATTTAATTTTTAAGGCCATCATTTAATAACTGTTTGATTTGACAAATGATAAAAGAGATGTTAGAATACAAGCAATTTATAAGGAGAGAGAATATATGGAAATAATATCCTTTGACAATGAAAGAATTCAAATATCAACTGACAACAGCACTAAATACATTAATAAAAAAACTTCACAATTAGAAGTTGAAAACCTAAAAATGGCTAGAGAGTATTTAAATTCTAAAATATTAAATATTTTAAACTGTGAGTATTCTATAGAAATACCTAAAATTAAATGTTGGGATGAAGAAAAAAAAATAGTTAAAATGGATTTTTTTGATGGTAAAAATTTAGAAAGTATGTTGCGCTCTGGCATAACAAGAAAAGAAGCAATCATGTTTCTAAACAATTTGCTAGAATTTATATTAGTAAATGATTTTTATTGGGTAGATTTTTCTCCAAGAAATATTTTAATCAATGAAATTAACAAAAAAATTTGCTTTGTAGATTTTGAAAAAGGATTAAGCTTTAAAAACATTAATTTAATAGATTTTTTTAGAAACCATGTGTTTGAAGAATACTCATCTTTTCTGTTTTTAAATGAACGTATATTAAATGGCAATGAAATATTTAAATTAAGACCTGAAGAAGAAGAAATAACACATTACAAAAATTATATCAAGATTAAAAGAGTAAAGGCTACAGCAAATAAATTAAATTATCCAGATATTATTACTCAAAATCAATTTTTAGAAATTTATAGAATGTTTTTAATTGCCGAATTACCTCAGAAATCAAGTGGAAACATTATTTTTCCTCGTGTTGAATTAGAAAAAATTTTAGAAACCAAAAAAACAAATCCTATGGCTTATGATGAATATGCAGATAAAATTATTCAATTAGTAAAAAAAAGAAAAAAAGAAAAGAAAATTAATTACTAAATTTTTCTTTTCTTTTTTTGTGGACAATATTGAAAAATATAATTTAATTTATTCAATTCTTGCATCAAACCATCATTTGCATTTAATTCCCTAAATCTATTATTAATATATTCTAATCTATCCTCATAATTTTCATAGCATTTTTCTTTACTTGCAATCCTACCTTGTTCAAGAGCTTCATATACGGAGTCGTACATGCTTAAATTCTTATTTGAAGTTTTATATGTTAGCTTAGGATTTTTTTTATCCTCTGTTCTTTCATATACTTCTACCTCAACGCCTTTTTCTTCAAGTGTAGAAGCTATATTTGGAAAATTTTCATATCTTTCATCATGATCATTAATGGTTGTTAAACGTCCAAATCCCGTCTTTTCTTCCATTAAAATATATCTTTCAAACATAGAAAGAATTGATTCTTCACGAGAAACAGCTAATAATCGAGCTATAATATTATATTTTTTCCCTGATTTTAAAAGAACATCAAGGGTATATACTGATTTCCCCATTGTACCTTCCATAATAAAATTAAACCCTTCTTCTATCGCCATATTTGATAAAGCTTCCATTATTTTTCCAGAATAAGAGTTGGTCAATTTTTGAAAATATTCAGGATATTTTTGAGCAATCTCAAGAGATTTACTAAATAAGCCCCTATAAGAATCCAAATCAAAGACTATAGCGTCTTTATTTTCTTTAGCCAAATCAATTTTTGATTTCGAAACTATTGCACTTTTTCCTGCTCCTGGTTGCCCACCTGTAAATATTGCTACTGGAATTTTCTCAGACTTCTCATATGTATCAAAAATCATGGACTTCATTTTAGAAATTATACTATTTAATTCAAATTCAGATATTTTATACTTATCTAATATTTCTTTACTTATCATACTTAATTTTTCCCCATTAATAGACTCTTTATTTCACTTCCATATACATTAAGAACTTTGTCTATTATTTTTTCATCATAACTATATATTCTTTTCTGTTCAATTAACAGTTTGATTAATTCTTCATTATTATCTGAAGAAATTGATAATGCAATTTTCATCGCCAGAATCTCTAAAGCAACCTCTAATTTAACATTATCGAGTGACGCTTCTTTTTTTCCCATTTAAAACTTAATTCCTTTGCACTTTTCTAACAATTTTTTAAACAAATCATAATAAAGATTAATTGCTGGAACAAATTCTCCATTTCTAATTATTTCATCAAGTTCTACCAGATTAACCCATTTTGATTCTGATACTTCTGATTCTTGCATTTTTACATCTTTAATATCTATATCACTTTTTGCAATAAAAACATCAACAAAATCATGCTCTCTTTTGAAACCAAGCAAAAATTCAACATCATCAGAATTTAAATTTATTCCCATCTCTTCTTTAGCTTCTCTAATTGCTCCTTGATATGATTCTTCCCCAGAATCAACAGCCCCCCCCGTAAAAGCCCATTTATTAGGATTAGCTTTTCTACTAGCACTTCTTTTTTGAATTAAAAATTCTCCATTACTGTTTATTATCCATAGATGAATAGATAGTTTAAATTCACCATCTAATGGTTCACCACTTTCCCTAATCAAAGTTTTACCCATCTTGTTTTTCTTGTTATCATATAAATCTAAAATTTCCATATTTATCCTCCCTTATTTTAGACAAATAGTTTCCAAATCATCAGGAACTATTACATTTCCATTATAATATAATTTAGCATCTTTTGTAAACTCTTTTTTTCTATTTGATAAGTTAGAATCAATAGTATGTGATAAAATTAAATTTTTTACCTTTAATTGTTCAGCTATTTTAGAAATATACTTTACTGTGCTATGATGATGTTTTTCTATTGGATTATATTTTTCAGCTTCCTCGCCACACATATAAGCATCCACATATAAATACTCACAACTTTCAACATATTCTTTACATTTTGATGAATATGCCTCATCACCTATAAAACAAAAATTTTTGTTTTTTTCAAACTCAAAAGCAAAGCCATATTGACTTGTTTTTTTTGCATGCACATCAAAAAATCTAATTTTACTATTTAAAACTATTCTCTCATCATTATTTTTTATAACTTCCAACCTAATTTTATCATTTATGATTGATTTAAAATCATTAGGTAAAAATATTTCTACAAGCTTCTGAATTGTATCTATCACAACATCGTTGCCATATACATACACTGGAGGTGATATTTCATTTTTAAAGTATTTTTTTGATAATATTCTTATAATCCATATAGCTCCTAAAATATGATCTAAGTGATTATGAGATATAAAGATTACTTTTATACTTTCTAAATTAATGTTTGAATTCTTTAATTGTTTTAAGATACCATTACCACCACCTGAATCTACTAAAAATACGCTATCATTTTGCTTAATTGCAAAACATGAATTAAAACATTCTGTTGCATTAGCATGACCTGTGCCCAAAAATATAATTGAAAAGTCGTTATTCATATGTATCCACCTTTTTTTTAAAATAATCAATTGTTTTAGCTATTCCATCACAAAATGGAATTTGTGGTTCCCAATTGAATAATTGCTTTGCCTTTGTTATATCAGGCCTTCTTATTTTTGGATCATCACTCATAGCTTTATAATTAACAATTTTTGAATTTGATTTCAATACATTCCTAATATATTCTGCTACAGTAGTAATATCCATCTCATTAGGATTGCCTATATTTACAGGAGAATTTACCTTTTCTGAATTCATCATTAATTTATATATACATTGTATTGTATCATCTACATAACAAAAGCTTCGCGTTTGTTTTCCATCTCCATATATGGTTATATCTTCATTATTTAAAGCTTGAATTATAAAATTAGATACAACTCTTCCGTCATTTTCAGCCATATTTGGACCGTAAGTATTGAAGATTCTTGCAACTCTCACATCCACGTTATATAATCTAATATAATCATAAATTAATGATTCAGCGGCACGCTTTCCTTCATCATAACAAGCTCTCACTCCAATTGGATTTACATTCCCCCAATATGTTTCTATTTGATTTGGAATTAATGGATCACCATAAACTTCAGAAGTTGATGAATGAAACAATTTTGTTTTTGTTCCTATAACTGATTCAAGCAAATTATTTATTCCAAATACACTTGCTTTCCAAGTAGCAATAGGATTCATTAAGTAAAATTTAGGTGAAGCTGGACAGGCAAAATTATATATATAATCAAATCTTTGTTTCCTTATTTTTTTTATTACACTCAATTTTGTAATATCAACTTTATTAAAGATTATTTTATTTTCATCAATAAAATTCTGTATATTTTCAAGCTTTCCTGTCGATAGATTATCATATATAACTATTTCATAGTCTCCATTATTTAATAAATACTTAATAAAATTACTTCCAATAAATCCTGCTCCACCAACTATTAATACTTTATTTTTCCTTATTGACATATTTTTTTACAAATTCCTTTCTAGCACCCGTTGACATATAGAATCCAGAAGCAACATTTACATCTATCACATATAATCCATTATCGTTTTCTATAAAATCAACTGAGAAAGCTTGCAATTCATATAATGAATTTGATATTTTTACACAAATATCTTTTATATAATCATTAAAACTATTCTCTCCATCTTTGGGATAGACATTTCCGTTAGCAAAATATGCTTTAAATTCGTTATGTTTTTTTAAATCACTTGTTACGGCTTCTTCTAAATAAAAATCAGTTAAATCAAATTTTTGAAAAAATTCCATTATGGTTCTTTTTGTATATGCCTTAAACACAATTCCAGTATGAGAATTTTGTTTACAAAATATTGGAAATTTAACATTATCAATTTCACTAACATTAATTATTTTTGGTGTTAGCACACCATTTTTATTTATTTTCTGTTGAACTAATAATTTGCAATAATTTTTCAATAGATATTCCCTATTAATTATTTCACATTTTTTATTCATACTCATTATTTTTTTAAAAGAATAATTTACTTTTTCGCCATTACAAAGAAAATAAATAATATCAAAATCTGTTATTTTATTCCATCCCATCTCATTAATAAAATCTTCAATATAAACAATATCACAATTAATTTTACTTATATCTTGAATTCTTTTAGCACTTCCATAGAAATCATCTTCTTTTGATATAAATATTAACAATCTCATAATCTTTTTTTCCCTTCTAATGTTAATGTTCTTTGAACATATGCCAAACAATTGGTTTCTTGAATTCCAGATGTTTCATTATATTTTGGTAGACTATCCTCTAAATTTTGCAATAATTTTTTATTATGTATTTCTTTCCAAAATATATTCCAATCTGAAACATTTCTAACATTACCTACTGGTGGGAATCCCTGCGCAGCTAAAAATCCGCATAAATGAATATCCCCATCTGGTGTTATAACTAATGCTCTTTCTCCTGCTTTACAACCATCTTTAATTTTAAATGGAATATCTATTCTAGAATCGACAACTTCATCTTTATTTCGTAAATAGTGACCATTAACATATTTTGATGTTTCCAATTCACTTTTCAACTGATTACGGACATAATCATAATCTTCCTTTGTTAACATATTATTCAAAAGATTTGTACCTCTACCTGATTCAATAAATCTTCGTATGAATAATGATTGTTTTTTTATATTTATTCGTCTTGCAAATTCTATAATATCATCCATATTTTCTTTCATAATTACAGAATTAATCCTAACATCTATACCTAATTCTTTTAAATTATCTATCCCATCCATAGCTTTTTTATAATTCCCATTACCTCTAATATAATCATGCTTTTTTTCTGTTCCATCAATACTTACTATAGCTTTTTTTAGTCCAGCTTTTTTTAATTTTTGTGCAACAGTCTTTGATATTAGTGTTCCATTGGTTCCTATAGAGGTATATATTCCTAAATTAGTACATAGTTTTATTAAATCAAAGACTCCTAAAAAAAATAATGGTTCTCCTCCAGTAAATCTTATTTCTTGAATACCAGCTTTTGAAAATTTCAATATCATATCTCTAAATTCTTCATAATTTAATTGATTTTCTAAAGCATCTCCAGAATCGTTCAAACAATGCTTACATCTTAAATTACAACCTCTTGTAAGCTCCACGTATGCTATATCAGCAAAGCTAAAACAATTAAGTAATTCTTTATTATTCTTTCGTGTAATTCTTAATTCACTATGCTTTATATTTTTGTATCCTAAATCTTTTGGAAATACCATTCTCTCATATAAACTATTTAATTCATCAATAGATATATAAAATCTGTTCCCTTTCATTAAATCATAAATAGTTGCTCCAAATTTTTCTTCTCTCACATTAAATCTATACATAAAAATCCTCCCTTTCAATATTAATAATTACGAAATAACAAATTACCAAGCTTTCTGTCTTCATTTGAATCATTTTCACAATAAATTATAAAAATACAAAACATATATCTTGTTTAAGATATAAAAAAGAGGAACAGAAAGCCAGGAAAAAAATTTTTCTTAAATCTGTACCTCACAATATTTAATATTTTAAAAGTAATATAAAGCATGAATCCACCCGCTTTCAAACACTTCGTGGTATAGTATATACTATTAATTAAACAATGTCAATTTTTTCATAGTAAATTAAATAATACTAAAAAAGTATTGAAATTTATTCCCAATACTCCAAAAATTTAGCTTTTATCTTGATTATTATATTCTTCTAATTCTTCTTTCCAAGAAGAGTCAATGCAATCCTCATGAAAAAAGTTTTCACTCGCACAATACATTGCTTTAAACAGTTTAGAGATACCTTTACCATCTTTTTTGTAATTAGCTATATTAGCTCTATTAATTCCAAGTTTTACACCTTCACTATATGAGTCAATATCTGCACCTATATAAATAAATTCCCAATCTTTATGCCCTTGAATCATTTCTTTTATTTGGTCTTTGTTAAACTTTAAAGAAGCATTCTCATATCCATCTGTTGTAATAATAAATATTACTTTTTCCGCCTTTTGTTTTTCCATAAACTTAATAGTCTTACCTATTGCATCTAATAGTGCAGTACATCCTCTAACATAGTACTCTTTCTCTGTTAATTTAGAAACTTCATTAACATCTTGTCTTTTGGTTATCATTTCATATTTATCATCAAATAATACTGTTGTAATTTTAGCATTTTTATTTTTAAAATCATTAATATAACCGTTATATCCCCCTATAGTATCCTTTTCTGTCCCTTGCATAGAACCACTTCTATCAAGTATAAAAACTACATCTGTTAATTTTTTTATCTTTGACATTATATCATCTCCCTTTCTGCACTAATATTAACACAACAATGTTTTATATAGGTCACTTAACAAGCGACAATTTATACTTAATATGATACAATATCTATAGTTATTAATCACATGAAAGGAAAATAATATGAATAATTTAAAAAGAAAATTAAGATTATACTTAGATAATAATTTAATTAAAACTAAAAGAAGAAACAAATTTTTTAACAGAGTAGAAGGTTTGTTTTGTGAAGATTACTTAGAAAATGATATTGAAAGAAATACTAATTATTATGGAATGAGTAAATTAAGAGAATCTAACAACTCTGGTATAGAAGCTTTTATAGATAAGCATGAACAATATAATGATTTTCAAACTATGTTATTTAATTTTATTGATAACAAGAATTTAAAAGATTCAGATGTATATAATAAAGTACATATTGATAGAAGATTATTCTCTAAAATTAGAAGTGATAAAAAATATCATCCTAGTAAAGAAACAATAATACTACTAGGTATTGCTTTAGAATTAACTGAAAATGAATTAGATGATCTTTTAGATAGTGCTTCATATTCATTACCTAAAAATAATAAATATGATCTAATAATTAGATTTTGCTTTATTAATAGAATATTTAAAATAGCTGATATCAATGATTTATTACATGAATATAATTGTAAATTATTTAGTTATTAATAATTTTTATGTAAATGTATCTATATAATATATAATATATACATACGATATAAATATGTCGTAAATTATTTAGGTCATACAAAAATCGAGGGAACACTAAATGCATATTCTCATATGTTTAGTACTGCCCTCGACTCTGTTATTTGTGTTATAGATATCTTAGAAGATAACAAAGCTTTTTTATTTCAATATATCTGCTAAATATAATTCATCTCTATCATGTTGTCGTTTATATGTTTTATACTTTTTAATATTATCAATTAGATTTTTAACATTAGAACCACCATAGTATGATTCTAAAAATTCAGATGATTGATCATATTTATTACCATTATATCTAATATTTTTCTTAGCAAATGTTTTTGGTGATTGAGAACTTTTTACTTTTTCATATTCTTTTTCTAAGTCCTCATTTAATATTAAAAGCATTTCTAATTCTGGCTTTGTACAATATTTATATATTTCCTTACTTGATACAATACCTTTCAAATCTTTTGGAATAGGAAATTTATCATTTTGTTTATCGCCTACTCTATATACTTTTACTGGTAAGCCATAGTGTTTTAATTCAGATTTAATTGTTGGATTGCTTAATTGTCTAATTGGATATGGCCTACGACCAATTAAATCATCTCTTGTAAAACAAAGAGCATCAGCATCTAACAAATAATTTAATAGTACTTCCTCATTTTGACCTTCACACATTAATAGTATTCTCATTACATTAATTCCTTTTTGAAATCCATTAATGAATCATAACTTACATTTGTATTGAATTCATTACTATAAAATTTATTACTCTTAGACAATTCTGATCTGAATTTATAATTTGTATGCATATTTTCTAATTTTATTGCATCATCATATTTACTTATATAGATATTATCGCTTCTACTAAATAAATCAAGTATTTCACAGTAATGAGTAGTAAATATTAATGTTGCATTCTTTTTATTAACTGATTTATCTTTATAAAGATTAACTAAGTTTTCAACTAATGTCTTATGGAAGTGATTTTCAATTTCATCAATTATTAAATCTGATCCTGTTCTTAATGAATATACTACAAATGTGAATAAACCAAACCCTTTCGTTGTTCCACTTGATAATATTTCATATAGTTCAAAGTTTGATACTTCTTTAGTAGTTCCATTTGTATAAATGATTCTATATTTATTTTCATTAATCATTTTAATATTATCTAAATGTTCATCAAACATTTTTAGTAATGATGTAATAACTTTTAAATTATTATCTAAAAGTTTATATACATTGAATGCTTGAGCATAATCTCTGTAAATATAATCATCACTTGAGCAATATATTCCTCTTAATGAAATATCTTTTAATAATGAATAAATCATTGAAGTATCTTCTGGTAGTTTCACTTCTGGCTTTACTTCTTCAAATTTATCATAGTTAAATAATTCTCTTACATGTGCTTTCTTATATTCTCTCTTATATAGTTTTTCATTTTTAAAGAAAATAGACGTATTATCTACTGAATTTGCATTTTTATATAGATCTGTTAAATATCTATAAATTGCTCCTTCATGATAAAAAGTAATATCTAAATTCAATGGTTTGTCAATAAATTTAAAAATATTTTTTGAACTGTTAATTCTATAATTAGAGAAAATATCATATATTATTGATAATAGTTCTACTACTGTAGTTTTTCCGGATGCATTCTTTCCTATTATACCTAATGTACTAAAAACATATAAATCATCAGCTATTTCTTGTAATTCAAATTCCTTATCAGCTGCAGTTTTATTTCCAGTTGGTACAAAAGATATTGTAAAATTTTCTTCACACAACTTAAAATTGTTGGCAACAACTCTTAATAGTTTCATTTTCATCCTCCTTATTCTATGTTAATTATAACATACATTTTTCACAAAAAAACAATTTTTTTGGTTTTTTTGCAATTTTAACGTATATAATACCCTATTTTTTTCAAAAAATCAAGTATTTCTTTAATATTATATGCAAAATCATTTACATGATACATTTTTAATTATAGATAATTCTTCGTAGTCTTCTTCATTACCAATTCTTTTTAAGTAATCTTTACCACCATCAACTGCAACTGCTCCACAAGAATATTTCTTATAATCATTTTTACTTTTAGACTCTATGATATCTCCATATTTTTTACATTTGATTTTATTGCTTATTATTTCTTCTTTCTTTTCCATAAGTCATCCCCTCCATAATGGATTATATCATGATCTTATAACGATTATATCCTACCGTTTTCGGTATAATACAATTTCAACCATACGGATAAAATCTATATTGTCCGTATCAGTGTAAAAAAATCCATTGAGAATTTTTGCCACTTTTGCCATTTTTTCTCAATGAACTATTCTTAAATCCAGATTTTTTTCACCTAAATCGTGCCTAAAATTATTTTAGCAATACCCATACCTCACAAACCCTTATAAAATTGGCATAAAAAATGAGAACACGGTTAAATGTTCTCTTCAGTGGTCAATTAGCATTATCACTTTAATTTAAAAATCATTTGTATGGTACTTTATTTAAGAAAACATCAAAATAAAGCATTATAAAAGTTTATTGATACTTACTAATATTATTAACTATATTTTTTACATGGTTATATTCTTCTAACGAATCGGTTCCATGTATTATATTATCATGAAAGTAATTATTTGTCTTAGATTTATATATTTTTCTAATATCATTTTTCAAATGTTTTACCAACGAAAAATTACCAATTTCACCTATATTAAATTCAACTTCTAATATCATTATTTCATATTCCGAATTATCACACATTCTAGTAGCCTTATATACACCTAATTCTCTTTGATTATTAAATGCATAAAGTTCACAAATCAAATCAAAATATTTTTTTATTTTTGTAATCCTCTTATTTTTAACAATCATCTTTTTTTCAATATCATTGTATATTTTACTAAAATTATTTTTAGACGTATTCCATATGATAAAATATGCATTTTGTATTTTCATATTCCTTCTCCATTAATTATTTAAATATCACGTGTAAAAATTTTTTCATTGTATTATAACTAAAACTTTTTAAAAGTCATTTTTTTACTTAAAATTATCAATAATTTCCAATAACGTTTTTT
>CADCIZ010000021.1 GCA_902801685.1 uncultured Erysipelotrichaceae bacterium
TGATTATCTGTGGTTCCATTAAGTTTACTGGTGTATCTATTTATGACTTAATTAAGAAGACTCGTGAAGGAACAAGCAAGATTAAAGATAAAGTGCATAGAGAAAAGAAACCTAAAGAAGATGTTGAAATGCCTGAGGTAACTGATGCAAATCATGGAGTAGTTATATCTAATCTTGATGAACTTAAGAATAATCCTGAACCTAAGGAAGAGGTAAGTGTAGTTAAGAGTGTAGATGATGGAGATAGTGATAACAAGAACTATAAGTATCCGCCAATTACTTTGCTTAGTAAGCCTTCGAAAGGTAATGGAAAAGCTAATCAAGATGCCATTAAACAAAATGTACCAATATTAGTTCAAGTGCTTAGAGATTTTGGTATTGAAGGTAAAGTAGTGGCTGCGCATGTAGGACCTGCTGTTACGCAGTATGAACTTGAAATTAAGGCAGGTACTAAGGTAAATAAGATACTTAGTCTAAACCGTGAAATTGCTTTAGCGCTCGCAGCCAAAGACGTACGTATTCAAGCACCTATTCCAGGTAAAAGTACAATAGGTGTAGAACTACCTAATAAAAGTATTTCCATGGTTAATGTTCGTGAGGTATTAAGTAGTGTGCCTACAAGTTTTTCTGATAGTAAGTTATTATCAGTTCTTGGTAGAGATATCATGGGTGAACCTAGATGGATGGAGATTAATAAGACTCCACACTTACTTGTTGCAGGATCTACTGGTAGTGGTAAATCTGTATGTATAAATAGTATACTTGCAAGTATTCTAATGCGTAGTAAACCTGATGAAGTAAAGCTAGTATTAGTTGACCCTAAAAAGGTTGAATTATCTATTTATAATGGAGTTCCGCATTTGTTAGCTCCTGTTGTAACGGATGCCAAAAAAGCCAATATTGCGCTAAAGAAGATAGTTGCAGAAATGGAAAGACGTTATGATGTATTTGAAGAAAGTAAAACAAAAAATATTACTAGTTATAATAAATACATTGATAAACAAAATGAATCTTTACCTGAAGGTGAAAAGAATAAAAGAATGCCATATATTGTTGTAATAATTGATGAGCTTGCTGATTTAATGCTTGTTGCGGCTAAAGAAGTAGAAGATTCTATTATGCGTATTACTCAGATGGCTCGTGCGGCAGGTATTCATTTAATTGTCGCAACACAGCGTCCATCTACCGATGTAATTACCGGAGTAGTTAAAGCCAATATTCCATCAAGAATTTCATTTGCGGTATCAAGTGGCATTGACTCACGTACAATTCTTGATATGACTGGAGCTGAGAAACTACTTGGTAAAGGTGATATGCTATATTTACCACAAGGTGAGAATGTGCCACAGCGTATTCAAGGAACATTTATTTCAGAAGAGGAAACTAAAGCAATAGTTGACTTTGTATGCTCGCAACAGAAGGCTAAATACGATAATACACTTACTGTTGCCGATGAGGATGCTAATGCTACTACGATGGTAGAAGAAAAAGATGATTATGAAGAACCTTTATATAATGAAATAGTTGAATTTGTTGTAACTCAAGGAAAAGCTTCTGCATCACTTTTACAAAGGAGATTTAGACTTGGCTATAATCGTGCGGCTAGGTGTATAGACTTACTTGAAGATAGAGGAATAGTAGGCCCTGCTAATGGATCTAAACCTCGTGAAGTATTAGTTAAACTGGATAATAATTCGACACAAAATGACTAATTATTAAGATATGATATTACTGGTGATAATATGAAAAAATATTTTCTAACAGTATTAGTATCTTTAGTAATTGGTTTTTTTCTTGCCTATTTTCTACTTACACAGTACAAAGATTTTAAAGGGATAACTGTGTCTAGTAATGGAGACGAATACTATTTTCTTCTTCTAGGTAAATATTCTTCTAAAGAAGAGATGGAAGAAGCTGGTGTGAACTTAGAAAACTATGTATATAGAAAGGATGGGATAAATTATTATATGTATGTAGGTATTACTAAAAATAAAGAAAATGCAGAGAAGATGAAGAAATACTATAATAGTAAAAATATTGAATCTAGTATAAAAGAATTTTATATAAGTAATAAGAGTTTTAGTGAGACTATTGATAATTTAGATAATATATTAATCAATAGTGATGATGAGGTAGTTATTACAGAAATTATTAATCAAGGATTAAATAAATATGAGGAGATTATATTGAATGGCAGTTAAAATTAAAGACATGAGTTTGCTTGATAGACCAAGAGAAAGATTAATTAAGTATGGTTCTAAGAGTTTATCTGATAGTGAGATACTTGCTATACTAATAGGTAGTGGTAATAATAAGAATTCTGCTAAAGATTTAGCTAGTATTATATTAAATAAATGTGATGGTGTGAATAACTTAGATAAAATTGATTATAACTTTCTAACTAAGATTGATGGTATTAAAGAAACTAAGGCTTGTAATATACTTGCTGCAATAGAATTATCGAGAAGAATTAATAATAAGGTAAGAGATTTAAATGGTATAAAATTAACTAATGTAGAACTTGTGTTTAATTATTATAAAGATATGTTAAAAGATGAAACACAAGAATGTTTTTACTGTGTATATTTAGATGTAACTAAGAAAGTTATTAAAGATAAATTATTATTTAAAGGAACTCTTAACTACAGTTTAGTACATCCAAGAGAAGTATTTAAAGAGGCTTTCTTACTTAATGCAACGGCTATTATATGTGTGCATAATCATCCATCAGGTAATATTGAACCAAGCCGCCAAGATATAGAAATAACAAACAATTTAGTAGAGTTAGGATTAATTCATGGGATAAAAGTATTAGACCATGTAATTATTAGTGATAATTCTTACTATAGTTTTTTAGAAAATAATAAAATATCTCTTTAAAAATAAAATTTAATGTATTATAATTGAGTAGGTGATCTTATGTTAAAAAATGGTAATAATAAAAAATATATTATACTTATTATACTGGTAGTAGTGGGAATACTTGTTGTTGTAACGACTATAGCAGTAAAAGAAAATAGAAAACTTAATTTTTTTGAAAAAGCGATTAAAGATTCAACAACATTTGTAACTGGTACTATATATAAACCTATTGGTTTTATAAAGGATAAAATTAAAGAGAATGATGAGAAAAATAAAATATATAAACAGTATAAAAAGTTAAAAGAAAAAGCAGATAAAGCTAAAGTATTAGAGGCTAGAATTAAAGAGTTAGAAGGTGAGATTGATAATTTAAAGAAATCTTTAGATCTTAATCAAACAATAACTGATTATAAAAAGATTAATGCTAGTGTCGTTAATAGAAATGTTGGTGCTTGGTACAATACTGTAAATATAAATAAAGGAGCTAAGGCTGGTATTAAGGAAGGATATGCAGTTATCACTGATAAAGGTTTAATTGGTAAAGTAGTTAGTGTTAGTAATTTTACAAGTACAGTTAAATTACTTTCAACAGATGAGGTGATTAATAAAATATCTGTAAAAATAGAAGTAGATGATAAAAGTATCTATGGACTACTTTCATATTATGATAAAAAGAATAATGCTTATATAGTAGAAGGTATAAGTGACAATACTGAGTTTAAAAATGGTTCTAAAGTAGTAACTACGGGACTTACTGATGCATTTCCGGCTGGTATTTTAATTGGTGAGGTAAAGAATGTTACTAAAGATAGGTATCAACTAGCTAAAGCAGTAGAAGTTACTCCATCTATAGATTTTGATGATATAGATATTGTAACAGTGTTAGATAGGGAGTCAAAATGATTGTTGCAGTATTATTAATATCGTTTATCTTAGAAGGAATTATTTCTAATGTAATACCTTTAGATTCTCTATTTATTCCAATGTTTTCAGTAGTCGCTCTATTAGTTACTTATCCATTATTTAATGATAATAAAATAAAATTTTTAATCTATTCTGGTTCTTTAGGGCTACTTTATGACCTAACATACACAACAACACCTTTTATAAATACATTTGCCTTTTTAATAACTGCTTTAATTATTACTTTGATTTGTAAATTTATTACTCTTAATAAATTGAATTTAATATTAATAGTTATATTTACAGTTTTATTTCATGAGACTGTGACATATTTATTATTATGTTTATTTAGATATCGAATATTTAATGATATGACACTTATAACAGGGTTATATTCATCAATAATTAGTAATGTTATATATAGTTATATCGTATATATTATAATAGAAAAAATATGTAAAAAGCATAAAAGAAAGTATGTAAAATAATATGAATAGATGTAGTTGGGTCAACTTAGACAATAAGAATTACGTGGATTATCATGACTATGTTTGGGGAGTTGAGTGTCATAATGATAGAGTATTATTTGAATACTTGGTGTTAGAGATGTTCCAAGCAGGATTATCTTGGGAGACAATACTGAATAAAAAGGAATACTTTGAAGATGCTTTTGATAATTTTGATTATAATAAAATTATTAACTATGATTCTAAGAAGATAGATGAATTAATTGCTAATAAAAATATTATTCGTAATAGATTAAAAATATTATCTACTATTAATAATGCCAAGGTATTTATGAATATTCAAAAAGAGTGGGGGAGTTTTAATAATTATATTTGGCATTTTACCAAGAATAAACAAATACATTATAAAAGATTTCATACTCATAGTAATCTTTTAGATAAAGTTTCCAATGATTTAAAAAAGAGAGGTATGAAGTTTGCTGGTAGTATTATTATTTATTCTTACTTAGAAGCAATTGGAGTACTTAATAATCATGAAGATATATGTTTTAAGGGAGGAAATAATGTATAAGTTACTAAATAAAATTTTATTAGTTATTATGAATATTGGAACAGTATTGGTTGCGGTATTAGAATTTAGTGATAATAAATATGATAGGGTAATGACTTTTGTTGCGATATTTCCATTATTATTAGTACCGTTTCTAATTAATAAGACTAAGTTTAAGTTAAGTGAAAAAGAAACATTCTTATACTATGTATTTATATTAATTGCAGACTTTGTTGGTTGTGTTTGTAACTTATATAATAATGTATCTTGGTATGATATATTTGTACACTTTTTATCAGGTGTGTTTACTTTTGTTCTGGCAACTATTATATATAGGTATATATCAAAAGATAGTAAAAATAAATTACTTAAGATACTATTTTGTTTAGGGCTAGTTGCTTTAATTGCAATTCTTTGGGAGATATTTGAATTTAGTATTGATTCTATTGCTCATACTAACTTACAGCACAATCAAGATACTGGTGTAGTTGATACAATGCAAGATATGATAGTGGCTACTTTAGGTGGAGTTATTTCATCAATATATATAATGTTTAAGAAATAGGCTATTCATTAGAATAGTTTTTATTGTACATGATGTTTATATATTTGATTGAAATGATTATTTAAGTGTGATATAATTCAGATAGAAAGGTAGGTATTATATATGATTAAATTTATTCAATATGGATGCGGTAAGATGTCCAAATATACTATTGGGTATGCAATGGAAAGAGGATATGAGTTAGTAGGCGCTGTTGATGTTAATCCTGACATTATAGGAAAAGATGTATCTTGCGTTTTGGGTGGTGATAATGTTGGAGTAGTAATTACTTCAGCAGATGAAGCAAAAAGTATGATAGAGAGTGTTAAACCTGATGTATGTATAGTTACTACAATGAGTTTAATGAGCGATTTAAAGGAACCGTTAATGTTATGTGCCGAACTTGGTGTAAATGCAATAACTACTTGTGAGGAAGCATTTTATCCATTTAATTCTTCTCCAAAATTAACTAAAGAAATTGATGAGATAGCAAAGGCTAATAATTGTACTATTACAGGTAGTGGTTATCAAGATGCTTTCTGGGGTAATTTAATTAGTACACTTTGTGGAGCGACCAATAAGATTACTAAAATAAAAGGTAGTACTTCTTATAATGTTGAAGATTACGGTATTGCACTTGCTAAAGCACATGGTGCGGGGCTTAGTGTTGAAGATTTTGATAAAGAAATTGCTAGTGTGGATAGGATTAGTGATGAAGAGCGTAACAAGATGATTGAAGAAGGAACATATCAACCAAGTTATATGTGGAATACTAATGGATGGTTATGTGATAAATTAGGTTTAACTATAGAAAGTCAAACGCAAGAATGTATCCCTCAAATTGCTAAAGAAGATATTTATTCATCTACTTTAAATATGACAATAAAAAAAGGTGATGCAACAGGTATGAGTGCGAAAGTTACAACTATGACAAAAGAAGGAGTTATAATTGAAACTGAATGTATTGGTAAAGTATATGATGAAACTGAATTTGATTCTAATGATTGGACAGTTTTTGGAGAACCAGATACTCGTATGATTATTAATAAACCAGCAACTGTAGAACTTACTTGTGCGACTATAGTAAATCGCATTCCAGATTTAATAAAGAGTGAAGCAGGATTTGTTCCAACTAGTAAAATGGGAGAATTAAAATATAATAGAAACTAGAGATCTAGTTTCTATTTGTAATTATTTGTTTTTTGTGATAATATATACGCCCGAGGGGAATAATATGGACTTAGATAGTGCTATTAAAAAGGTTAAAGATATTTTTAAACTTAAAAGAGTTAAAAGATTTGATAAGTTATATAAATTCACAACAGAGAATATTTCTGGGTATATATCTGAATTTAGTTTTAAGGATAAAACATTACTTACTGTTGGTTCGTCATGTGATCAAGTAATAAATGCTAATCTATATGGTTGCAATGATATTGTTGTTGTAGATGTAAACGGGCTTGCTGAATACTATTTTTATTTAAAAAAAGCAGCAATTTTATCTTTTGATTATGATGATTTTCTTAAGTTTTTAGATTATAATTTTTATGGAGATACATATAGTAAATCAATGTATTGTGAGCTTAGAGGAATTCTTAGTATACTTAATATAAAAGCGTTGGTATTTTGGGATTATGTTTATAATAATTATGATATTATACAAATAAGATACTTTCTTTTTCATAACCTACCAAACGAAACAAAATCTATAAAAGATTTTAATCCATACCTAAAAAATGTTGACAACTATAATTTAGCAAAAACTAATTTGATGAAGCTGAATGTTGAGTTTGTTAATGGTAATATATTAAAAATAGATAAAAGTTGTCTTAAAAATGTTGATAATATCATGCTTTCTAACATATATGATTATAACAGCAGTACTTTTAAATTAGGAAATTTTAAAAAGGGAGTTAATGAATTAGCATCTATTTTAAATAGTGATGGAAAAATGCTTGTTGCGTATTTATATGGTACATCTTATAATAATTTAATTGGTGATTTATTATCGAAGAATATAATTAATAATATTTATATGCACCATATGAGAGGTGTTCGAGGAATATATTTAAATAAAGATATAGCAGATACTGCAGTTATATATGAAAAGAAAAAAGTAATTGACAAAAGATAGATAGTGTGTTAATATTTATTTAACACGCGATGGTGTTTTTATTTTAAAAAAAATTTGGAGGTTTTATGAAGAAGATTGCTAGATTCTTTGTTGACGTAAAAAAAGAATTAAAAAGGGTAAGATGGCCTAAGAAAAAAGATATGATAGTATATTCTACTGCAACAGTTGCATCACTATTATTCTTTATGGTATTCTTTACAATTATTGATACTGTGTTAGGACTTTTGAAGGTGTTATAATGGAAAAAGAATGGTATGTTGTTAATACTTATTCGGGACATGAGAATAAGGTAAAAGAAAAATTAGAGATGCGTGCTAGTAGCATGGGTATGGAAGATTATATCTTTAGAGTAGTTGTTCCAGAAGAAACTGTTGTAGAAACATTAAAGGACGGATCTGAGAAAGAAAAGAAAGTTAAAATGTTTCCAGGTTATATCTTAGTAGAAATGATTATGACTGATGAAGCATGGTTTATTGTTCGTAATACTCCTGGGGTTACTGGATTTATCGGATCATCTGGTAAAGGAGCTAAACCTTTCCCATTAACAAAAGCAGAAGTAGATAAAATACTAGGCTCTATGAATATGAGTAGAATAGATATTGAATCAGAACTTAAAGTAGATGACTCTGTTAAAGTAACTGCAGGTGCATTTGCTAATATGTTTGGTAAAGTCAAAAGTATTGATATGCAAAAACAAATGATCGAAGTAGCTCTTGATTTATTTGGTCAAGAGACTATGGTTGAAGTTGGTTTTGATGAGATAGAAAAGGTTTAATAATATTAGTTAAAATGTAAAGTTATTCCAGTGTGGTGGAATAACTTTACAAAAGTTTTTTGCTGTAGTATAATTTATATGGAGGCAAAAATATGTTTATAAGGGAAAAATACTTATCTAAAATGAGAGGCTTTTATCATACTGAATCATTAATTAAAATTATATATGGTATGAGAAGAAGTGGAAAATCAGTTATTTTAACTCAAATAATTGATGAACTTAAGAAAAGTGGAATAGATTCTGAGAATATAATATATATTAATTTTGAATCTTTAAAGTATGATTTTATAAAAAATGCTAAAGATTTATTTAATTATGTAGAATCACTAAAAATAAATGATAAAAAATATTACGTTTTCTTTGATGAAATACAAAAGGTTGATGATTTTGAAAAAGGTATTAATTCTTTAAGAATTACGAATGATTATAGTTTGTTTATAACGGGGTCAAATAGTAGAATGACTTTGCTTGAGTTGTCAACTGATTTGTCGGGAAGATATGTAAGTTTTAGAGTTAATCCATTATCATTTGAAGAAATAGTAAAAATGAATAAAATAAGTAAAAAGGATTATGAAAAAACTTTACTTGATTATTTCAAATGGGGTGGACTTCCTCAGAGATTTTCATTTAATGAAAACATTGATAAAGAAAATTACTTATCGAGTGTATATGATTCAATTATTTTAAAAGATATTGTTGAAAGACTTGGAATAAAAGATATTGCGTCATTTAACAAAGTATTGCAATATATTTTAGATACAGAATCAAGAGAATTTTCAAGAGATAATGTTATTGAATTTTTAAAAAAGGAATATCATGTAGTTGCAAATGATACACTTTATAATTATTTAGAAGCATTCACATCAACATTTATAATGAATAAAGTTTATAGATATGATATTCATGGTAAAAATATATTAAAAACACTAAATAAGTATTATTGCAATGATTTAGGTATAAAGCAAATAAAGACTAATTCTGAAGAATTAAACCTATCTGTTGCACTTGAAAATGTTGTATATAATGATTTAATTGGAAAAAACTATAAAGTGTATATAGGGAAAACGAAAAAAGGTGAGATTGATTTTGTTGCTATTAAAAATAATGTGACAAAATATATTCAGGTGAGTTATGATTTATCAAATGAAGAAACACGTGCAAGAGAAGTTAATGCATTTAATGAATTTGATAGTGATGAAAAATATATTATAACAATGGATAAAAACGATTATGATATAAAAGATGTACATATATTAAATGTTATTGATTTTTTAATGAATGATACATTTTAATGATAGAAATGGTGTAAGTTATGTTTTATGATGAGTTTATAGGTAAAAAAGTTAAAATAGGGGTGCAATTTGCTGGCATAATTCCACAAGGTATTCAGACTAAATATTATGAAGGAACAGTTACTAAAGTTTTAAATTTGGCTTGGTTTGTTTTGGATGAAAAAATGTATATTGCAATTAAAGATAATATTCAAACAATAGAAATAATTGGCTAAATTGTTTACAAAACAATTATTTTGTGATATTATTAATTCGCTTATTTAAATTTTGCTGTGGGAGTTTTTGTTTATGCGGAGCATTTGTACCACGAAAATTTTAAATATAGATATAAAATGGAGAAAAAACAATAGGAGGTGTTTTTTGTGGCAGAGATAGTAAAGAAGATTAAATTACAAATTCCTGCGGGTAAAGCTACACCGGCTCCTCCAGTAGGTACTGTATTAGGACCAGCTGGAATTAATTTACAGGAATTCTGTACAAAGTATAATGACGCAACTAGAGATAAGATGGGAGATATATTACCGGTTGAAATTACTGTAATGGATGACAGAAGTTTCACATTTGTAATTAAGACTCCACCAACTGCTTTTTTAATTAAGAAGACTGCAAAGCTAAAGAAGGGTTCTTCTAAAGGTAAAGATGAAGTTGTTGGAAAACTTACTCAAGCTCAACTTAGAGAAATTGCAGAAATTAAGTTACCTGACTTAAACTGCTATACAGTTGAGGAAGCTATGAAGATAGTTGCTGGTACTGCACTTAACATGGGTGTTGAAATAGTAGACTAATTAAAATTATAGATTAATTAAATTATCCGCATAAAAAAATATATAAGGAGGATAAGTATGAAAAGATCTAAGAAATATTTAGATGCATCTAGTAAAGTAGAAAAGACAAAAAAATATTCTAAAGATGAAGCAGTTAAGTTAGTTAAAGAACTTGCTACTGCTAAGTTTGATGAGACTATTGAATTATCATTAAATTTAAACTTAGATACTAAAAAATCTGATCAACAATTAAGAGGAGCAACTGTTCTTCCTAATGGTATTGGTAAAACTAAGAAGGTATTAGTAATTGCTAAAGGTGCTAAAGCAACTGAGGCTAAAGATGCTGGTGCTGATTATGTTGGAGATACTGATATGATTGATAAGATTGCTAATGAATCTTGGTTTGATTTTGATACTTTAATTGCTACTCCAGATATGATGCCTGCTTTAGGAAAAATTGGTCGTGTATTAGGTCCTAAAGGATTAATGCCTAACCCTAAAACTGGTACTGTAACAATGGATGTTAAAAAGGCAGTTGAAGATGTTAAAAAAGGTCGCGTAGAATATCGTGCTGATAGTTATGGTAATGTTGCTGTTTCTATTGGTAAGGCATCATTTGATGCTGATAAGCTACTAGGAAATTTAAATGCATTTGTTTCTTTAATTATTAAGACTAAACCTAGTGTTGTTAAAGGTAAATATGTTAAGAATGTAACTATTTCATCAACAATGGGTCCTGGTATTAAGATTGATGAAACTGAATTTGAAATTTAGTTATTTACAATTTAGTATTTATGTGTTATAATATGACGCAGTTGGAGAAATACCGTAGACAGTAGGCAGTTGTAAGTCCTACCGAGGAACTTAATTTTTAAGAACTCTAAAGTCCGAGTGGTATTCTGCTTGGACTTTTATTTTAACGGTATTACACAAGTTAAGGAGGTGTAATATGGCAAATCCAAAAATACTAGAAAAGAAACAAGCAGTAATTGATGAGATTACTGAAAACGTTAAGAATTCTGCATCTTTCATTTTACTTGAAAATCATGGCTTAACTGTTGCAGAGACTATGGAATTAAGAAGAATGTTAAGAGAATCAGGTTCTGAACTTAAGATTTATAAAAATACGTTAGTTGCTCGTAGTTTAAAAACTCTAGATATTGATCTAGAAAAAGAATTAAATGGTCCAAAAGTATTTGTATATGGTAAAGATATTATTGAACCAATTAAAGCAGCAAGTAACTTTATTAAAAATCATCCAGCACTTGAAATGAAGATTGGTATTGTTGATGGTAAAGTTACTGAAATTGAAGAGCTAAACAAGTTAGCTACTATCCCATCAAGAGAAGGATTACTTACAATGTTTGCATCTGGACTTATGGGAACTCTTAGAGATTTTGCAATTTGCTTAGATTTACATAGTAAAAATTTAGAATTATAATAATTGAAAGGAGAGATATATTATGGCAAAATTAAGCGCACAAGAAATTATTGATTCACTAAAAGAAATGACTCTTTTAGAAATTAAAGAAGTAGTTGATTTAATGAAGGAGGAATTTGGTGTTGATCCATCTGCTGTTGCTGTAGCTGCTGCACCTGCTGGTGAAGCTGAGGCTGCTGGTCCATCTGAACAAGATGTTATCTTAGCAAGCTGTGGAGCAAACAAGATTGCTGTTATTAAATTAATTAAAGAAGTTACTGGATTAGGTTTAGGAGAAGCTAAAGCTATTGCAGATAACGGTGGTGCTATTAAAGAAAAAGTTTCTGCTGACGAAGCTGAAGAATTAAAAGCTAAGTTTGAAGAAGCTGGAGCTACTATTGAATTAAAATAATTATATTTTAGACGTTTAAGCCTATACTTTAAGTATGGGCTTTAAGTGTTTATTAAGGTTGTAGTTTATTAAAAATAACGAAAAATTATTTAGTACTTTGAATCGTAATAATTTTAAATTTTAAAAAGTTATTACGGTTAATCGTAATAACTTTACAAATATTGATAGATGATGTATAATATGCGCAGAGGTGATAATATGCTTGTTAGAGAGAATTATTTAGCAAGAATAAGAGGATTTTATAATTCCGATTTGATAAAGATATTAGTTGGAATTAGAAGATGTGGCAAATCAGTTATACTTAACCAAATAGTTGATGAATTGAAAGAAAAAAATAAAGTTGATGATGAACATATTATTTTTATCAATTTTGAATTTATTGAATTTGAAGATTTACTTGATTATAAAAAACTTAATACCTATATAAAAGATAGAATAAAAGATAATAAAATGTATTATTTATTTTTAGATGAAGTTCAAAATGTTGATAATTTTGAAAGAGTTGTTAATTCGCTTAGAGCTTCTATAAAAAATATAAGTATATTTTTAACAGGTTCTAATAGTAAAATGTTATCAGATGAGTTATCTTCAGTGTTGTCTGGTAGATATGTATTATTCAACATTAATCCATTATCTTATAAGGAGTTTGTTCAGTTAACAGATAAAAACGGACAAGATTTAGATACTTTTTGGGATTATGCAAAATGGGGTGGACTTCCAAATAGATGTGAATTTATAAATGAAATTGATATCAAAAATTATTTGCATAGTGTATATGATTCTATAATATTACGAGATGTAGTCAAGAGACTTAATTTAAAAGATACAGTTTTATTTGATATGATTTTACAATACTTAATTGAAACTGCAGGAAGAGAGTTTTCTGCTGAAAATGTTATTAAGTATTTAATGAATGAAAATAAGAAAATTTCTAATGAAACGCTTTATAATTATATTGACGCCTTATGTAAAGCATTGATTATAAAAAAAGTATATAGATATGATGTTGCTGGTAAAAGTGTTTTAAAAACATTAAATAAGTATTATGCAACTGATTTAGGAATTGCTCAAATAAAGAATAATAATCCAGAGTTTAAAAGTTATATTGTTTTAGAAAATGTTGTATATAATGAACTTCTAAATAGAGGGTATGATGTATATATTGGTAAAACTAAAACAGGAGAAGTTGATTTTTTCGCAAAAAAAGATGGTAATACAAAATATATTCAAGTAACATATGAAATGAATTCTGAAGAAACAATCGAAAGAGAATTTGGTGCATATAAGGTAATTGATGATAATTATCCAAAATATGTTATTTCTTTAGACAAAATCGATTTATCAAGAGATGGTATAATCCATTTAAATTTAATTGATTTTCTTTTAGGCAATGAGTTTTAATTATTATATTTATAGGAGGTTGTGGTTAATGAAAATAAATAATATAAATAAGAAGATAATGGCAGGAATGTTAGGTGGTATTATTCTTGCAACACCACTAACTCTTACTGCTTGCGGGCCATATGAATATGTAACTGATACTGATGACAGTGTAAAATTAAATTCAGATATAACTTATTCATACAATGTTGTAAGAGAGTTGCAAGTTGTAAACATAAAAACAAAAATAAATGAAGATGTATATTTTGTTTACAATAAATCTGTTTTTAAAGATTTTGATGAGTATTGTGATGTCTTTACGGGAAAGATTATATTTCAGTATGAAAAAGATTGTATTAAAACTGAAGGAGTTGATGTGTTGTCTTGTGAAGGTATAGATCAATACTTAATATCTTATAATATGCTAAAAGAGAGTTATAGTGCTGAAGATTTAGAATATTTGTTTTCGAAGATTAAGCAAGATGTATATAGCGATAATAATAAAGAATTAATTAAGAATAAATAAAGAACGATGTAATGAAGTAGGTGAATATGGCGTATTATTTTGATAGTAATCCAGATAGTAAGAGTTGTGAACAATTAATTAAGTGTGAGATTAATGGTTCTATTTATAATTTTTATACAGATAATAATGTATTTTCAAAAAAGTATTTAGATTTTGGAACTAGAACTTTATTAGAGAGTATTGATACTAGTGATATACATGGTGATGTTCTAGATTTTGGTTGTGGTTATGGTCCTATTGGAATATATATTAAAAGTAATTGTGAATGCAATGTAGATATGGTTGATATAAATAATAGAGCTATTAATTTATCTATTAAGAATGCAAAACTAAATAGAGTAAATGTAAATATATTTGAAAGTGATATTTATAGTAATGTAAATAAAAAGTATGATTTTATTATTACTAATCCTCCTGTTAGAGTTGGTAAGAAGATTCTATATGAAATACTATTTGGAGCAAAGGATTCTATGAAAGAAGATGGTAGTCTATACTTAGTGATAAATAAGGATCAGGGAGCTAAGAGTTTAAAAAAAGACTTAGAGGAGTGCTACAATGTTACTACACTTAAAAAAAATAAAGGTTTTTATGTTTTTAAATGTCAAATTCGTTGACAGATTGAAATTATTTTGTTAAAATTATAAATTGACGGCATATATTGTTTTTTATGATATATGATTACTTGATATTTATAGTATATGGGAAATGTTTGGGGTGAAATAGTGGCTTATACAGTTAAAAAATATGGTGATTACCGTGAAAGAAGAAGTTATGCAAAAACTAAAAGTGCAATTGAATTATCTAATTTATTAGAGATTCAAAAAAAGTCATATGATTGGTTTATGACTGAAGGAATAAAAGAGGTATTTGATGATATTTTTCCTGTTGAGAGTTTTACTGGTAATTTAACTCTTGAATTTGGAGATTACTCTTTTGAAGAACCAAGATATTCTATTAAAGGGTGTAAGGATAGATATGCAACTTATGCTGCTCCTTTAAAGACTATGGCTCGTTTATTTAACCAAGAAACTGGTGAGGTTAAAGAGCAAGAAATTTATCTTGGGGACATGCCTATAATGACTGAATCGGGAACATTTGTCATTAATGGTGCAGAACGTGTTATTGTATCACAATTAGTTCGTTCACCTAGTGCTTATTATGGTAAGGAAATTGATAAGAAGAATGGTAAAGAAATAATTACTTCACAATTAATACCTACTCGTGGTACTTGGCTTGAGTATGAAACTGATGCAAGAGATGTAATCTATTGTCGTATTGACCGTACTCGTAAAGTTCCTATTACAACTTTGCTTCGTGCGCTTGGTTTATCTAGTGATGCTGATATCGTAGATTTATTTGATGAAGATGATTATATCTTACGTACTATTGAAAAGGATGCAAATAAGAATACTGATGAGGCTTTAATTGATATTCATTCTAAGTTAAGACCAGGAGAACCTTCTACTTTAGATAGTGCGAAGAATCAATTAATATCTAGATTCTTTGATTCATTTAGATATGATCTTGCTAAAGTTGGACGTTATAAGTTTAATTTAAAATTAAATGTAATTGATAGATTATATGGTTGCAAGCTTGCTGAAGATATTGTTGTTGATGGTAAGGTAGTTGTTCCTAATGGTACTTTAGTTGATAAAGAAGTATTAGAAACATTAAAACCTATATTTGCAGATGGTTATGGCGTTAAAGAAGTATTAATTAATGAAGAGTTAGACTCTTATAATAAGGTACAAATAGTAAAAGTATATTCTAATAAAAATCCAGAGAAGATTGTTAAGATTATTGGTAATGATCAGACTGTTGATTTAAAGAGACTTACTATATCTGATGTTTATGCATCTGTATCTTACTACTTAAATTTACACGAAGGAATTGGTTCTTATGATGAAATAGATCACTTATCTAATCGTCGTGTAAGACAAGTAGGAGAATTATTACAAAATCAATTTAGAATTGGTGTTACGCGTATTGAACGTGTTATTCGTGATAGAATGAGTACGCAAGAGATGGAAGAGGTTACTCCTAAGACATTGATTAACATTCGTCCACTTACTGCCGCTATTAAAGAATTCTTTGGTAGTAGCCAGTTATCACAATTTATGGATCAAACTAACCCTGTTGCAGAGTTAGCAAATAAAAGACGTTTATCGTCACTTGGACCTGGTGGTTTATCAAGAGATAGAGCAGGTATGGATGTTCGTGATGTTAATCCATCACATTACGGTAGACTTTGTCCAATTGAATCTCCAGAAGGACCTAATATCGGATTAATTACTGCTCTTGCATCATACGCTAGAGTAAATGATTATGGATTTATAATGACTCCATATCAAAAAGTAGTTGATGGAAAACTAACTGATGAAATTAAATATATGACTGCTGATGAAGAATTAGATTATCATATTTCACAAGCAACTGTTGAGTTAACTGATGATAAAACTATTAAAGCAGAATCAGTTCCTGTTCGTTATCGTGGAGATAATATTATGGTTAAGTCTACTGATGTAGATTACATAGACGTATCTTCAGAGCAAGTTGTATCTATTACAACAGCAGGTATTCCATTCTTGGAGCACGATGATGGAAAACGTGCATTAATGGGATCTAACATGCAACGTCAAGCAATTCCACTTTTAAAAGCAGAAGCTCCACTTGTTGGAACTGGTATTGAAGCTATATCTGCAAGAGACTCTGGTGCGGTAGTTATAGCAAAGGCTGATGGTGTAGTTGACTATGTTGATGCTAATAAAATTTTAGTTAAAACTAAGGGTGGTATGGATACATATTACTTAAATGGTTATGAAAGAAGTAATGCAGGAACATGCTATCATCAAGTTCCAATTGTACGTGCTGGAGATACTGTTAAAAAAGATCAAGTTATTGCTGATGGACCTTCTACTGATAAAGGTGAAATGTCTATTGGTAAGAATGTTACTGTAGCATTCATGAACTATAATGGTTATAACTATGAGGATGCTGTAATATTAAATGAAAGATTAGTTAGAGATGATGTTTATACATCTATTCATATTCAAGATTATCAAATTGAATGTCGTGATACTAAATTAGGGCCTGAAGAGTTCACTCGTGATATTCCAAATGTATCAGAAGATGCAAGAAAGAATCTAGATGAAAATGGTATCATTCGTATTGGTACTGAGGTTAAAGATGATGATATTCTAGTTGGTAAAGTTACTCCTAAAGGAATGGCAGAACTTACTAGTGAAGAAAAATTACTTCATGCAATCTTTGGTGAAAAGACTCGTGAAGTTAGAGATACATCATTACGTGTTCCACATGGTGGAGAAGGTATAGTACATGATATTAAGATATTTACTAAGGAAGATACTGATGAACTTCCTGCAGGTGTATCTAAAATAATTCGTGTATATATAGCTCAAAAACGTAAGATTACTGTTGGAGATAAGATGGCCGGACGTCATGGTAATAAAGGTGTTATTTCACTTATCCTACCTAGTGAAGATATGCCTTATATGGCTGATGGAACACCAATTGATATCTTACTTAACCCACTTGGAGTACCATCGCGTATGAATATTGGACAGATTTTAGAGATGCATTTAGGTGCAGCTGCTAAAGAATTAAATATTCATGTTGCAACTCCAGTATTTAGTGGAGCAAACAGAGAAGAAATTCTTGACGCATTAAAAGAAGCAGGACTTGCTGAAGACGGTAAGATGGTTCTATATGATGGACGTACTGGTGAACCATTTGATAATAGAATTAGTGTTGGTGTAATGTATATGATTAAACTACACCACATGGTTGATGATAAACTTCATGCTAGATCTACTGGACCTTATAGTTTAGTTACACAACAACCACTTGGAGGAAAAGCTCAATTTGGTGGACAAAGATTTGGTGAGATGGAAGTTTGGGCACTATATGCTTATGGTGCGGCTCATGTATTACAAGAGATGATGACTACTAAGTCTGATGATGTTGTTGGCCGTGTTAAGGTATATGAATCAATAGTTAAAGGATTACCACTTCCTAAATCTGGTATTCCAGAATCATTTAAAGTACTTATTAAAGAGTTCCAAGCATTAGGACTTGATATTACAGTATTAAATGAATATGGTAATTTTGAAGAATTACGTGATTTAGAAGAAGCAGAAAATGATGATACGAATGCAAATTCTAATGATTCTAATAAATCAGAAGAATCTGTTGCTAGTAATTTAGTTTCTAGTGAAGAAGATGATGTATTTGAAGAATACACAGATGATTTAGAAGAAGAATATGATGATGTTGTTGAAGAAGATATGACTGAAAATAATGAAGAAGCAGAAGAAAATGAAGAATCTTTAGAAGAAGGGGATGAGGAATAATGGACGTAAATAATTTTGAAGGATTAAAAATTAGTATTGCCTCACCTGAGAAGATTCGTTCTTGGTCATATGGTGAAGTTAAAAAGGCTGAAACTATTAACTATCGTACATTAAGACCTGAAAGGGATGGATTATTCTGTGAGAAGATATTCGGACCTACTAAGGATTTTGAGTGTGCGTGTGGTAAGTATAAACGCTTAAGATATAAAAATATTGTATGTGATAGATGTGGAGTAGAGGTAACTCGTTCTAAAGTCCGTCGTGAACGTATGGGACACATTGAACTTGCTACTCCTGTATCTCACATTTGGTTCTTTAAAGGGGTTCCATCTCGTATGGGATTAGTACTTGATATGTCTCCAAGAGATTTGGAAGAAGTATTATACTTCGTATCATATGTAGTATTAGATCCAGGAGATGCACCTCTTGAGAAGAAACAAACTATTTCTGATAAAGAATACCGTGCTTATTATGAAAAATATGGAAATACATTTAGAGTAGGCATGGGTGCAGAAGCTATTAAAGAGTTATTAACTGAGGTTAATCTACAAGAAGAAGTAGATGCTATTAAAGAAGAAATTGATGGAATTAAAGATCCTAATAGTCAAAAACGTATAAGATTAATTAAACGTCTTGATGTACTTGATGCTTTCTTAGAAAGTGGTAACCGTCCTGAATGGATGATTATAGATGCACTTCCAGTAATTCCACCAGAACTTCGTCCAATGATTCAACTTGATGGTGGTAGATTTGCAACTAGTGACTTAAACGATTTATATAGACGTGTTATTAACCGTAATAATCGTTTAAAGAAATTAATGGAATTAGGGGCTCCTTCTATCATTATTCAAAATGAAAAACGTATGTTACAAGAAGCAGTAGATGCTCTACTTGATAATGGTCGCCGTGGACGTAATATTACTGGAGCTGGTAATAGACCTTTAAAATCTTTATCTAGTATGCTTAAAGGTAAACAAGGACGTTTTCGTCAAAACTTACTTGGTAAACGTGTTGACTATTCTGGACGTTCAGTTATCGTTGTTGGACCTAGTCTAAAGATGTATGAATGTGGTATTCCTAAAGAAATGGCTTTAGAGTTATTTAAACCACATGTAATTAATGGTCTTGTTGATAAAGAAATTGCAAGTAATATTAAAGTTGCAAAACGTATGATCGATAATCAAGACCCACGTGTTTGGGATATTGTTGAAGAAAAAATTCATGAACATCCAGTAATGTTAAACCGTGCACCTACGCTTCATAGACTTGGTATTCAAGCATTTGAACCAAAACTAATTGATGGTCGTGCGATTAGATTACACCCACTTGTATGTGCGGCATTTAATGCTGACTTTGATGGAGACCAAATGGCTGTTCACGTACCTATTAGTGATGAGGCTCAAGCAGAAGCAAGAATATTAATGCTTGGTGCAAATAACATCTTATCACCTAAAGATGGTGAACCTATTGTTACTCCAGGACAAGATATGGTACTTGGTAATTACTATATTACTATTGAAAAGGCTGGAGAGACTGGTGAAGGTAGAGTATTTAAAGATGAAGATGAAGCTTTAATGGCTTATGAAAGACGTGAGATTACTCTTCATACAAGAATTGCTATTCCAGTAAAATCATTTAAACATAAATTATTTAAAGATAAATATATGGATAAGTATTTAGTTACTACTGTTGGTAAGATTAAGTTTAATGAAATCTTCCCTGATACTTTCCAATATATTAATGATGGCTCTAAAGAGAACATTACTAAGATGACTCCAAGTAAGTATTTCTTAGATCGTGGAGTTAATATTAAAGAAGAAATTAGTAAGATGGAAGTTGTAAAACCTTTTGCTAAAGGTGTACTTACTGATTTAATTGCTGAAATTTATAAGCGTTATAAGACTACTGAAACATCTATAATGCTAGATAAATTAAAGGATTTAGGATTTAAGTATTCAACTTTATCTGGTATATCTATTGGTATTGGAGATATTATTTTATCAGAGCATAAGCAAGAATATCTTGATGAAGCTGAAGCTACAGTTGAGAAGATTTCTAAACAGTTTAGACGTGGTTTAATTACTGATGAAGAAAGATATCAAAATGTAGTTGCTGCTTGGAACAAAGCTAAAGATAAGATTGCAGATGAGTTATCTGGTGTCATTAAAAATAATAAAGAAAATCCAATTTCAATGATGATTGATTCTAAGGCTCGTGGTAACATGAGTAACTACAACCAAATGGCTGGTATGCGTGGATTAATGATGAAGCCTACTGGTGAGGCTGTAGAGATTCCAATCAAATCTTCATTTACTGAAGGTGCGAATGTATTTGAATTCTTCCTTGCAACTCACGGTGCTAGAAAAGGTGCGGTTGATACTGCGCTTAAGACAGCGGATGCGGGATACTTAACTAGACGTTTAGTTGACGTATCACAAGACATTATCGTAAAAGAAGAAGATTGTGGTACAGAACAAGGTGTAGTAGTTGAAGCATTCATTAATGAAAATGATGGAACTGTTGTTGAATCTGTATATGATAGAATACTTGGTAGATATACTAATAAGAAGATTGTAAATCCTGAGACTAAAGAAGTTATTTGTGAACGTAATTGCTACATTACTGAAGATTTAGCAAAGAAAATAGTTGATGCAGGTATTACACGTGTGCCAATTAGAACAGTTCTAACATGTAAAACAGAACACGGTGTATGTTGTAAGTGTTATGGTAGAAACCTTGCTACTGGTTCTATAGTTGAAGTAGGAGAGGCTGTAGGTATTATGGCTGCTCAATCAATTGGTGAACCTGGTACACAGCTTACAATGCGTACTATTAACTCTGGTGGAGTTGCTGGTGAGGATATTACTCAAGGTTTACCTCGTGTACAAGAGTTATTTGAATCACGTAATCCAAAAGGTAAAGCAACTATAGCTGAGATTAATGGTGTTGTATCTAAGATTGAAGATGATAATGGTAAATATATCATTAGTATTAAAAATGATGTTGAAACTCGTAAACATACAACTAACTATAGTGTTAAGTTAATGGTAGAAAAAGGTCAAGAAGTAAAAGCTGGAGAAAAACTTACTTATGGAGCTATTAATCCAAAAGAATTACTTGCTGTAACAGATCCAATTACTGTTCAACAATATATTTTATTAGAAATTCAAAAAGTATATCGTTCTCAAGGTGTTGATATTTCAGATAAACACGTTGAAATAATTGCTAAAAGAATGATTTCTAAGATTAAGATTGTTAACTCTGGTGATTCATACTTCTTACCTGGAACTATGGTTAATATCAATAAGTTTACAGATACAAATAAAGCATTAATCCTTGAAGGAAAAGTTCCTGCAACAGGTAAACCAGTATTACTTGGTATTACTAAAGCATCTCTAGAAACTGATTCATTCTTATCAGCTGCATCATTCCAAGAAACAACAAGAATACTTACAGATGCTGCAATCCATGGAAAAGTTGATAAACTAGAAGGGTTAAAAGAGAATGTTATAATCGGTAAACTAATTCCTGCTGGAACAGGTGCGAAGAAATACCGTAAAACAGACTATGAACTTCAAGTTAATGATATTAAAGAAGAACCATTAGAAGCATTAGAACAAGAATTATTAGATTAAGGTACTAGTTACCTTTTTCTTTTTGTATAATAAAAACCATAGGTTATAATACTTAATCTTTTTCACAATCGTTACTAAAGTTTAAGTATCTCTATGGTATAGTATTTCATCATCTGATGAGGAATAAGACTTGTTCTTACGCTTTTTGCTATAAACCTTAGTATTATAACTATAAGTCATGTAAGAAATACGGACCATATTACTGCTTGAAACACCGTTGTTGTTGAGTTTGCCATTGTTATTCACATTCCACACGTTAGAGGAGTCTTACAGTCTTATCCCTAATATTATCATAAATAATCTTCTACTTTAACAAAAGTTCCAAAACCATCATATCTATCTTTTAACTTCATTAAGCTATTTCTGATTAGTTTATTACAGTTACCATATTTTAAATGACCTAAATAACTTACCTTAACTTGATTAAAAGTATCATAGTCAATTCTACCTTCTATATATAATTTATTTAGAACTTTTAGTTTTCTTTTAAACTTTCTTTTAGTTTGATTCTTAATTTTAGCTAATAACTTATTATTCTTTTTTATAAATTTAAAACCAATAAATCCAAAACCTTCATTAATAGAATATATTCTAGTCTTTTTCATGTTTAATTCTAATTTATATTTACTAATTATTCTTTTAATATCATTTAAACAATGTTTTAAATATTCCTTATTATCTGATATTAATATTCCATCATCACAATATCTACAATAAAATGGAATCTTTAATTCTTCTTTAATATAATGGTCAAGGTATGATAAAAAAAGTATAGCCACAGCTTGGCTTACGGGGTTACCTATTGCAAATCCAGTTCCTTTTTTATATAGTGGTATATCCATTATATCTTTTATTAGTTTATCTTTATTACTACAGTTACTGTTTTTTATTCTATTTATTTCTCTATTCTTCAGTTTAATAATATCTTCATTAATATAAGTACTATCAGTACTATCTATAATATTATCTAGTATATTTAGTGCATCGTTATCCTTTATCTTAGTTCTAATAATTCTTTTAACTATATCATGATCAATATTAAAGAAATATTTCTTAATATCAAATTTAAGTATATATAAATTTTTACTTATATTCTTATTTAAATACTTAACTAACTTCTTATATCCATAATGGTTACCTTTACCAACTCTAGTTGCGACATTAGTATCAATTAAACTACTATCAAATATATCTACAAGTAAATATTCACATACTAAATGATTAATAATCTTATCAATAATATTTAAAGACATAATAAGTCTTACTTTAGGTTCTCTAATTAGAAATATATTATACTTACTAGGTTTATAATTCTTACTATCTAATATATTTTTAACTAAAGTAATATTAGATACATAATACTCATCAAATTTTTCTATTTTTATCTTATTCTTAGTATTAACTCTAACTCTAGTATCATACATAGATATTATATTCCTAATATCAGTAATTCTATTATATAGATTTTCTTTCCGTTTCATTTTTTATCCATGTATTAATCATTTTTATAAGTTCTAATAAATACTTTCCAATATTAATAAACTTTTTAAAACTAATTAAACCATAATCAAGACTCTTCCTAATATAAAAATCAATAATCTTTATTTTAACAATCATCTCTTTCATAGAGTTAATATCTTTAAATATACTTGCTTTATAAGATAATTCAAGAAGATTAAAAAAACTACTATTAATATTATTCTTTAAGTATCTATACTCATGAGAATAATTAATAGTAATTTTATCAACATACTCAAGTGTTTTTTTTATCTTCTTTGATATTATTAAATTATCGTACATAATATATTTTCTATTCTATTAAGTATGTCTTTTAAGTTGTTACAATTAACTTTATCTACAAGTATATTATTAATATTCTTAATTCTTCTTAAATAACTGTTATAAGTATTAATATCAGTTTTATATTTATTAATACAATTATTAGTAAAACTAACCTTAGATATAATTTTATTATCATCATAAACTATATAGTTAATATTTAATTTATCTAATCTCTTTAATATTTTATTTAAACTATTAATAGGAAAACCAACACGTTTATAATTATTAAATTCTTTAATCTTATAATTAAATAATTTATTCAAGATAAAAGCATCCTCATTAATACTAATATAAAATACACCAGTTTTAAGAATAATAAGATAGTTTTTATAAGTTAATTTTAAATCAATATAACTTTCAATCATAAATCATACTCCATTCATTAAATACAACAAACATCATACAACTTACATCTAACAACCTACAACACACTACATATTACATACTATCTAATATCAATCCTCCTAAACTAATAACATATTATCATATAATTAATAGAAAAGCAAATAAATTTTTAGAGAGTGTAAATAAAACGTAAAATTTGAATTTTTTTTCAAAAAATTATTGTTATTTATTAATATATATGATAAGATAATTTCAGAAAGGTAGGAGAAAGAATGAAGAGAAAAAATTTAAGAGCGTTTACGCTTATAGAACTTATTGCAGTATTAGTAATTATGGCTATACTTGCACTTATTGTTACCCCACTGGTAATGAACATAATTAGAAAGGCTAGAATTGCAGCAGATAAAAGAAGCATTGATGCATATGGTAGATCAATTGAACTTGCAATTGCTGGATATTTATTAGATACAGGTACATTCCCAACTTCAGTTGAT
>CADCIZ010000022.1 GCA_902801685.1 uncultured Erysipelotrichaceae bacterium
CCAATATTGGTCTATGGAGAAGCATAAGTTTCGGTGAAGTAGAAAAAGCCTACCGTGAGGTAGGCAGTAGTCAAAATTTATTTTGACTTTTTGTTCTTATCATGAATTGGGTGATGTTATGCCAGAATTACCAGAAGTGGAAACTGTAAAAAACACATTAAAAAGACAAGTTATAGGAAAGAAGATAATTAGTGTAGATGTTCTTTATAATATGATAGATAAACCAGATGTAGAGACATTTAAAAAATTAGTTAAGAATCAGACTATTATTGATATTAAGCGTAGAGGTAAGTTCTTAATGTTTGAACTTAATGATTACTATTTACTTAGTCATCTTAGGATGGAAGGCAAATACTTTATTGATGGTAATATTACTCGACATGATCATGTTGTTTTTCATTTTGATGATGGAATACTAAAATATAATGATACAAGAAAGTTTGGTAAAATGTATTTGATTGATAAAGATAAAGTATATGATGAAAAACCATTATCTTTATTGGGTTTGGAACCATGGGATGATAAACTAAATAGTGATTATTTAAAAGATAAGTTAAAGAATAAAAGACTTCCAATTAAAAGTCTGTTACTTGACCAAAGTATAATTGTTGGTATTGGAAATATATATGCAGATGAAATACTTTTTAAAAGTAGAATTAATCCTTTAAAGAGGGGTTGTGAGATAGATAATAATGATTGTGATAATATAATCAAATATACAAGAGAAATATTAGAGTCTGCAATTAAAATGGGTGGAACAACTATTAAAAGTTATGAATCATCTCGTGGTGTACATGGTAGATTTCAGGATAATTTACTTGTTCATAATCATGAGGGAGATAAATGCCCTGATTGCAAAAGCATTGTTGTTAAGACTAAAGTAAATGGTAGGGGAACTTATTATTGTCCTAAATGTCAAAAAAATGGTGATTAATATGTATGAATATGCTATGAATTTATTAGAAAATGGTAAGGAAGAAGAATTTATTAATAATTTTACAAAGATTATGGATGAATGTCACATATATTTTTTAAGAGAACCTAATGTTAGTAACATAGTAGTAAAGTATAATTTATTCTTTTCAAATATTAAGTATTTTTCTAGAAACTATAAATATGATATTTTATTAAGTTATAGTGATTATTTTTACTCATATGATAAGTCATATGTAGAAGATAATATTTTTAGTTTACTTGAATATTATAAAAGCGAGATTGATTATATAAAATTAATTAGATTTTGTAAAGAAAAGAATATTGATGTTGATAATTTATTTAAGCATATAGAAAAAAATAATCTATTACTAGAAGATAATATATTATTAAGTATACTATTATTTAATTATAAAGATGTAACTATTAATAATATAGATACTATAATTAATCATTCGATAAAATTACTAGATTTAAAATTTATTCTTAATCAGTATGGTTTTTCAAAAGATAAAATTGATATGGTTAATCAAATAATTATTAATAATAAGAAGCTTGTATCAGAAGAAATACTATCTAGTGCTGTTGGCATGAGAGATTTAAAAGATGATATTATTAAAGACACTGTTTCTATTATTACAGAAGAACTTATGCATAATGAGAATATTAATTATGAGGATATTAATATTCTTAGTAAATCTGGTGCTTATTCAATTGCCTATAAAATAGGAGATAAAGTACTTAAAATAGGTAAAAAAAGAGAAGTATTTACAAAGATTAATAATAAAAGATTCTTACAACCTTTGTATAGAGATGAAATATTAGATAAGGATGATAAGGATTTTCTATTTTGCATTGAAATAACTGAATTTGTCGATACTAAAAATATTACTAAGGAAGATGTTTATTTCATTTATAAAGAGCTTAGAGGTTGCGGCTTTGTTTGGACAGACTGTAAGGAAGATAATATAGGTAGATTGCTTAAAGATAATAAAGTATATTTTAAAGGTATTGATAAAGTAGATAAGAATGCAACAGGATATATTAATGATAATATTGAAATACTTAAAAAAGGTGATTTAGTTATTATTGATAATGATTATATATATAATGAAGAAGAGTTTTTTAATAACAATCATTTAGTTCCTAGTGGATACTTTTATGAGTTTGAACAAAGATATAGAAATGAGCATAATAAGATAAAATAAAATGTAGTTTATTAGTATCTACTTTTTATTTTGTTAAATATCTTGTATAATTAAGAAGGTGATTCTGATGAAGGGAATTAGTAAGAAAATAGTTGAATCAATATCTAAGAGCAAAAAAGAACCAAAGTGGATGAGAGATTTTAGAGTTAATTCATATCTTAAATTTGAAGATATGGCTAATCCAATATTTGGCCCAGAACTTAATATTGATTTTGATGATATAACATATTATAAGAAGGTAACTGATAAGGTTGAAAATAGTTGGGATGATGTACCTAGTGATGTAAAAGAAACTTTTGATAAATTAGGTATACCTGAGGCTGAAAAAAAATATTTAGCTGGTGTTGGCGCGCAGTATGAAAGTGAAGTAGTATATCACAATATGATTAAAGAATTAGAGGATAAAAACGTAATATTTTGTGATACTGATACTGCTTTAAAAAAGTATCCTGATTTATTTAAAGAATATTTTAATAAACTTGTTAAATATGATGAGAATAAATACACTGCCTTAAATGGTGCGGTATGGAGTGGTGGAACTTTTATTTATATACCACCTCATACTCATTTAGATAGGCCACTTCAGAGTTATTTTAGAATTAACAGTAAAAACATGGGGCAGTTTGAAAGAACTATTATTGTTGTTGATGAGTATTCTTCTCTGCACTATATGGAGGGATGCACAGCTCCTACTTACACAACTGATTCGCTTCATGCAGCAGTTGTTGAGATATATGTAAAAAAGGGAGCGAAATGTAGATATACAACAATACAGAATTGGGCAAATAATATTTATAATCTTGTTACTAAAAGAGCAATTGTAGAAGAGTCTGGATTAATGGAGTGGATAGATGGTAATATTGGTTCTTGTGTTAATATGAAGTATCCAGCATGTATTTTAAATGGAAAGTATGCAGCTGGTAAATGTATATCAATTGCGGTTGCGAAAGATAAACAGGTACAGGATGCAGGGGCTAAAATGATTCATCTAGCTCCGCACACTAAAAGTGATATAATAAGTAAGAGTATTGCGGTAAGTGGTGGTGATGCAACATATCGTGGTTGGGTTAAAATTACGGATAAGGCAGAACATTCTAAAGCTATGGTTAAATGTGATACAATTATTTTAGATAGTGAATCTAGAAGTGATACGATACCTAAAAATATTGTATCTAATAGTTCATCTAGTTTAAATCATGAAGCCACTGTTGCACGCATTAGCAAGGATAAATTGTTTTATTTAATGAGTAGAGGAATTAATGAAGAGCGAGCTAAAGAATTAATTATCATGGGATTTATTGAAAGGTTTAGAGAAGAACTTCCAATGGAATATGCTGTAGAATTGAATGCTTTATTAAAAAATTACTTCTGATACGTTTTTTCAAAATTAGAATGAAAAAAAATACTACATTTAAAAATTTACTTGTAGTGTTTTTATTTTGGTAAAAATTAAGATGTAGAATTTAAAAAAACGTCATTTGCATCCTTAAAATAAGTCTGTTAATATACCTAGTCGAAAGGAGAGATTGTATGTTAAATCAAGCAGTAATTGTTGGTAGAATAGTTAGAGAACCAGAAGTTAAAAAGACTGAAAGTGGTCGAGCTGTTTCTAATATTACTTTGGCTGTTCCACGTGAATTTAAAAATCCAAATGGCGAATATGATACTGATTTTATCAACTGTGTCCTTTGGAAGGGTGTTGCGGAAAGCACTGCATCATACTGTAGAAAAGGTGATTTAGTTGGTGTACGTGGACGTATTCAGACAAGAAACTATGAACTCAACAATGAAAAAAGACAAGCAGTTGAAGTAGTAGCAGAAAAAGTTACATTTCTAACTGGTAAGCATCCTGATGTAGAAGAGTAATTCTACATCTTTTTGTATAAGAAAAACATTAGTTACTAACCAATGTCTATTTTAAATACTCTTTAATTATTTTAGTTACTTTATAATAACCTAAATCTGTTAAGTGTAATCCTTCTTTACTGTATACTTCTTTTAAATTTTTATTATCATCTAATAATTTAGAATATATATCAATATACTTAATATGTTCTTTCTTACACAATTCTTTAATTTCTTTATTTAGCTTCGTTATATGTTTATTATTATAATCAGGATTTACATCTTTCCAGTATTCTTCATCCATTTCTCTATTAATAGGATAAATAGATTCTATTAATATACTTGCATTCTTTCTATTCTTTCTAATACCTTTAATAATATTTTTTAGATTTTTAATTATATCTTCATCTTTAATGCTTGCTCTAATATCATTAGTGCCTATTTGTATTATTACTGTAGATGGATTGTAGTTATATAAATCACGATCAATTCTATTAATTAAATCTTCTGTAGTATTTCCACTTATCCCACTATTAACAACTCTAAACTCATCATAAAATTCTTTTACGTTATATCCTTCTGTAATAGAATCTCCAAAGAATACTATGTTTTCATCTTGCTCTTTTATATTTTCTAATTTACTTTTATTAATCACACTACCAATTACAGCAAGTAGAGTAATAATAACTAAAACGGATACTAATGCTATTTGTAATATCTTTTTAAAACTTTTCATAATTCACCACGAGGTATATTATATTACAAAAAATTCTCTCTTGCAACCCCCGCTTATATATGATAAAATATCAGAGTTTGGTGGTGTGTGTTATGAATATGGATAGATATATTATAGACTTACTTGGAATGGATTCTTATGTAAAGGGTAGAAGATACTATTCTTGGTATGTAGATTTAAATGATGAAGGAAAATCTAAAGAAGGATACTATTTTAAATTTAGTGTGGAGTCAGAGCGTACTTATAGACATTATAATGTTAAGATTGATATTAAAGATTATGAAATAGTAAGTTATAGTTGTAATTGTGAACAGTTTAAAGGGCATCATACTTGTAAACATGTTGCAGCCTCTATTTATAAATATCGTGAAGAGATTGCTCGTAAACTTGTTAATCCTATGAAACTATCTAATATGTTTTTAAGCAGTTTTAAAAGTGATACTAAAACTAAAGTAAAAAACAATATTAAAGAAGCCATGACTATGAAGTTAGAGTTAGTATTTGATGATTATGTAACATATAAATTGCATGTTGGACTTAAGAAGACATATGTTTTAAATACAGAATCAAAACTAAGAAACTTTGTTAATGCATATAGAAATGGTGGAGATTTCAAACTAGGTAAAGAATTTACTTATAACCGTGATAGATATTTCTTTAATAGTGATGATGAAGAATTATTTGATTTCTTAACTTCTTCTATAGCGAGTGGAAATTCATATTATAATTCTGAGGCAATATATTTAAGTCCACGAGAATTATCGGCTTTGCTTAATAAATTACAAGGACATACATTTTCTATAAAAAATGTAGGAGAGATTAAAGATATTATCTATTCTATGCCTACAGAGTTAAATCTAGATTTAAAAGATGATGTATATCACTTAACTGTTGATGATTTATCTTCATATAAAATAATAACTAATTCATTAAAATATATTGTTTATAATCATATTTTATATGTTGTGCCAGATAAATATCGTGAGATACTAATGGGAATATTCTCTTATGGTTTAGATGAAGTAGTATTTGAAAAGAAAGATATAAATCTATTTAAAGATGGACTTTTAAAAGAAGTTAGAAATAATATTAGTATTAGTGAAAATGTTAAAGATATAGTAGTTGGAGTAAAACCAGATTGTGAATTATACTTTGATTTAAAGAGAGATAAAATTACGTGTGATTGTAAGTTTGATTATAAAGATACTAAGATTGATTATTTTGATAATGTCGATACAATACTTAGAGATGAAGAATATGAAACTGAGGTAATAAGTCGTCTTGCATCATATGGATTTGAAATTGGTAACAAGAAGATTATATTAGATGAATTTGATTTAGTTTATGATTTTCTTGCTGATGGAATAATGGAATTATCTGAAGATTACAAAGTATTTACTACTAAAAAGATAGACAATACAAATATTATTAAGGATAGTAAGATACAATCTAATTTCTCAATTGGGGCATCTGGTATTATGTCATATAGTTTTGATGCAGATAATATTAATTTAGATGAATTAGATAAAGTATTATCATCGCTTAAAAGTAATAAAAAATACTATAAACTAAAAAATGGTAATGTTATAGATTTAGAGAATAATGAAGAGTTAAATGAACTTAATAATTTAATGACAGATTTGCAAGTATCTGGTAATCTTGCAGATGGAGAGGTAGAAATACCTAAGTATCGTGCATTTTATATAGATAGTTTGAAGAATAATAAATATAAGTCAATTAATACTGATAATTCATTTGATACGTTTATTAATAACTTTAAAGAGTATAAGGATGCTAGTATAAAATTAAGTAAGAAAGATGAAAATACTTTAAGAGATTACCAAAAAGAAGGAGTTAAATGGTTATATACTTTATATAAATGTGATCTAGGAGGAATACTTGCTGATGAGATGGGACTTGGTAAAAGTATTCAAACTATTATGTTTATAAAACTTATATTAAAAGAAAAACCTGACGCAAAGATAATGATAGTAGTTCCAACTGCTTTAGTATATAACTGGAAGAAAGAGTTTGACTTATTTGGTAAAGAATTAAAATATATAACAGTTGCAGATAATAAAGAAAAAAGAAAAGAAATTATTAAAGATTTTGATAAGTATAATATCTTTATTACATCTTATGGATTGATTAGAAATGATAATGATGAATATGAAGATAAAGAATTTGAATTATGTGTAATTGATGAAGCACAAAAGATTAAGAATTATCAAGCAGGTATGACTAAAGAGATAAAAAAGATTAAGGCTAGAACTAAGATTGCTTTAACAGGTACACCTTTAGAAAACTCAGTAATGGAACTATGGAGTATATTTGACTTTATCATGCCAGGATACTTAAATAGTGTTAAAAAGTTTAGAGAGTATTATGGTATTAAAGATGTAGATGAAGCATCTCTAGAAAGATTATCTCGTCTTAATTATCAGATTAAACCATTTATCTTAAGAAGAAAGAAAAAAGATGTTACTAAGGATTTGCCTGATAAGATAGAAAATACTATTTATCTAGAATTGCCTGATTACCAAAAAGCTTTATATTTAAAAGTGCTTCGTGAATCTAAAGAAGAGATGGAAGAGTTAATAATGACTCAAGGATTCAAGAAGGCTAGATTTAAGATATTACAATTACTTATGAAATTAAGACAGATATGTATTGATCCAACTATCCTTTATAGTAATTACAAAAAAGAATCTATCAAATTTGAAAAACTAATTGAAGTTGTTCAAGATTATGTTAGTGAAGGACATAAGATACTTATATTTTCAAGTTTTAAAAAGGTAATCGATAAAGTAAAAGTGATGTTTAATAAAGAAAAAATAACTAGTTATACGATTGCTGGAGATGTTAAGAGTAAAACTAGAATGGAATTAGTTGAGAAGTTTAATAAAGATGATACTAATTGTTTCTTAATTACATTAGGTTCTGGAGGTACTGGATTAAACTTAACAAGTGCCGATGTTGTAATACACTTAGATATTTGGTGGAATCCACAGGTTGAGAATCAAGCAACAGATAGAGCTCATAGAATTGGTCAAAAAAATAAAGTTACAGTAATTAAAATGGTAACTAAAGGAACAATAGAAGAGAGAATCATTGAACTACAGAACAAGAAAAAAATACTAAGTGATAACCTAATAGAAGGTAAAGATAATTCAGAAGTATTATCATCACTTAGTGAAAAAGATATTAAAAACTTACTTGCTAGTGGAGAAGATGATTAGTCTTCTTTTTTCTTGATTAAATATATTAATTATTGTATAATTTAAGTGATTTTGAGGGTGATATTATTAAGAATGTACTTATTATATATAATCCTAATAGTGGATTGAAGAAAAATATTTATAAGAACTTAAATAAAAGTAAGAGTTTATTTGAATACTATGGTTATAAGTATCACTACATAGAAACTAAATATAGTGGTCATGCTAAAAAGATAGTTAAAGAATTAACTGATACTGATTTAGTAATTTCTGTTGGTGGAGATGGTACTTTTAATGAAATAGTATCAGGTAATATAGAAAGAGATAAACCAATAGTTTTATCACATATCCCAGTTGGTACTACTAATGATCTTAGAAGCTTATTTGGTATTGGTAAAGATATATTAAAAAATATTGAAGATATTTTAACAGGTAGTGATAAACAAATAGATATATGTATGCTTAATAATAAGCCATTTGTCTATGTATCTGGTTTTGGTAAGTTTGTATCTTTATCTTATGAAACACCAAGACAAAATAAGGCTAAATATGGATATCTTGCTTATTTAACATCTGCTATAAAAGACTTTTTTAAAGATTCGTATATGTATGATATAGAATTTGAAGTAAACGGAGAAAAACATAAAGGTAAGTATTCTTTAGGCATAATATCAAATGCAAATAGAATTGCTGGTATTAATAACTTTTATAAAGATGTAAAATTAGATGATGATACATTTGAAGTATTATTCTGTTCCATAGAAAAAAGAAGTACAATGTTAAAAAGTTTATTTAAACTAGGTATTCAGGATATTACTAAAGTAAGTGGAGTAGAATTATATAGAACTAATAAATTAAAAATTAAATTTAATAATAAGTTAAAGAAACCATGGACTATAGATGGTGAGAAATATCCTACAAAAGATAAGTATTATGAAATTACAATAAATAAGAATATTATGTTTAGAATAAGTGATAAAGCAATTAAAGAAAATTGTGTGAGTAGTTATTAAAAAGTATGTTAAGAGTAAAAATTAATATACTTTTTTAAATTTATAGAATTATTACTTTGAATCTGTTATAATGATTAGGGTAGTGATTATATGAAACGTAGTAAAAGTAAGAAAGTATTTTATTTTATTATATCTATTTGTATACTAATAATATCTTTAGTATCTAATTCTTTTATTGAATGTAGTGGGATTGATTTTAGTATATATAGAAAGTGCTTGGTAGTTTTTAGTATTTGTTTATTTATACCTAATATAGTAAATATATCTAGAATAAAGAAAAAAGGTTTTATTAATTTTATTTTTGTATTAATAGGTATAATTAGTTCTGTATTTATTTATAATAGTCATTCTAAAGATTACAAAATTAGAAATGAGCTCTATTTTAAATCATTATTACAAATAGATAAGAAGGTATCTAGTAATTCAGTTACTAGTGTAAGTAAAGAGATTGATGTAAAAAATGATAGTGAGTTAGAAGGAGATTTACTTAAGGTAAATTATATTGATGTAGGGCAGGGAGATTCAATATTAATTGAATTACCAAATAATGAAACTATGCTAGTAGATGCTGGAGAACGTAATTATGATAAGAAAGTAATTAGTTATATAGATTCAGTAGGTGTTAAAAAAATAGATTATGTAGTAGGAACTCATCCACATACAGATCATATTGGAGGTCTTGCTAGTGTAATTAAAAAGTATGATATCGGTAAAGTATATATGCCTAAGAAACAATCTAATAGTAAAACATTTATTAATTTACTTAATACAATAAAAGATAAAGGACTTAAGATAAATACTGCTAAAGCAGGTGTTAGCATTATTGATAGCGATAAATTAAAAGTTAATTTAATTGCGCCAACTAAAGAATATAGTGATTCTAATAATAATTCAGCAGTAGTTAAAATAAATTATATAAATAGATGTTTCTTGTTTATGGGAGATGCTGAAGAAGATAGTGAGAAGAATATTACTGATGATGTAAAATGTGATGTAGTAAAAATTGGTCATCATGGATCAGATACTTCATCTAGTGATACATTTGTAAAAAAGACACATGCAAGCTATGCAATAATTAGTGTAGGTAAAGGTAATGTATATAAGCACCCATACGAATCAACTATTAAGAAGTGGGAAAGTATTGGTGCGGAAGTACTTAGAACAGATGAATTAGGTGATATTGTAATATCTACTAATGGTAATGATATTTCCATTAATAATAAACTTGTTAATGTTGTTGATACTAATGATACTGTTGATACTAAAGATGATATTGAAATAGTTAATGTTGATATAAGTAAAGGTAAGGAATCAGTTATTAAGATTAAAGGAGAACCTAATACTAAGTATGATATTAAAGTATATTATGCATCTGGTGTTAGTAAAGCTAAAGAGTTAGTTAGTAAAACATCAGATTCTGAAGGTTATGTTACTTGGAGATGGAAAGTATCTGCTAATACTAAGAGTGGAAATTATAAATTTACTATAAATGATAAAGAGTACGAATATGAATTGAGGTAATATATGCAAGTTATAGTTGATAGAATAGAAGAAGATTATATTGTTTTAGAGTTAGAAGATGGAAATATAATAGATGTTCCAAAAGAACTAATACCTGGAGCTAAAGAAGGAGATATAGTTGATATCTATATTAATAAAGATGAAAGAGAGAAAAAAGAAGAAGAAGTAAAGAAATTAATGGATGATTTATTTGTTGATTAAATGATATTTTCTTTGCTTGTAATACAATTTATTATGTATTATAATATTATCTAGAGAGATTAAAAGGAGAGTTATGAAAACAAGAATTATTAGTGCGATAATAGCAATTTTATTAAGTATACCAGTATTTTATTTTGGTGGTTCATTATTTAAAGCAGTATTCTATCTAATTTCACTTCAAGCTTTAAGAGAGTTTATTAATGTAAGAGAAAAAAGAAAAGAATTTCCTAATATTATTAAATTAATAGCGTATCTTTGTTTAACACTTTTCTATTTTAGTGTTAATATTGATGAATATTTTATAATTAATTTTGACTTTAGAATAATTACTGCTTTATTAGTAGTATTATTCTTCCCAATTATTCTATATAATGATAAAAATAAATATAATATTAATGACTGTTGCTATATGCTAGGCGGAGTATTATTAATATCTAGTTCCATGGTGCTTGCAAACCTATATCGTAGTATTGGACTTAGAGTAATAATATATCTATTTATGATAACAATACTAACAGATACATTTGCTTTATTTACAGGAATGCTTATAGGTAGACATAAACTATTAGAAAGTGTATCACCAAAGAAAACTTGGGAAGGTTTTATTGGTGGAACTTTAGTTGCGACATTTACTGGAACAGTATTTTATACTACAGTTATAAATACTAATGCATCATTACCAGTAATCGTAGTATTTACACTATTCTTATCAATAATAGGACAGTTTGGAGATTTATTCTTTTCAGCAATTAAAAGATATTATAAAGTAAAAGACTTTTCTAATATAATGCCAGGACACGGTGGAGTATTAGATAGACTTGATAGTATTATATTTGTAATGTTGGCATTCAGTTTATTTATGAATTTAATTTAGGAGGGTATAATGGGATTTTTAATTACACTTATAGCATTTATTTTTATACTGGGAGTAACAGTGACAATCCATGAATTTGGACATTTCTTATTTGCTAAAAAAGCTGGAATATATGTATATGAATTTTCAATAGGAATGGGACCAAGATTATTTAAATTTAATCGTAAGAATGATGAAACTGATTATTCAATAAGATTATTACCAATTGGTGGATATGTACAAATGGCAGGAGAAGATATTGAAGTAGATAAAGAAATTCCAGAAGATAAACAGTTACAATCTAAAACATGGCTTCAAAGATTTCTAACTATGGTAGCAGGAGTAATGTTTAACTTCTTACTTGCTATTGTAGTATTATTTATAGTCGCACTAATTAATGGGGTTACAATAGATGCAACAAAAATATCTAAATCTAATATAAAAGGATTAAAAGTAGGAGATAAGATAGTTAGTGTTAATGGTAAATTTGTTAATAATTACGATAAGCTTGCTTTAGAATTATCAGTTGCAGGTAATAATAAATTTACAATGAAAGTAAAGCATAAAGATAACACTTATGATACAGTTACAGTAAAACCAAAAGCAGTATATACAAAAAAACATAAGTTAAAAGGTTATACTTATGGCTTTGAAATAAAAGGTAAACATGAACATAGCATTCTTTCATCAATAAAATATGCATTTACTAAATTCTTTAGTATTATGGAGCAAATGTTCTTTACAGTATGGTATTTAATAACAGGTAAAATTAGTTTAAAACTATTATCAGGTCCTGTTGGAATATTCTCAATTGTTGGTACAGCTGCAAAAACAGGATTTGTATCAGTATTATCATTACTTGCGCTAATAAGTGTGAATGTTGGATTTATTAATTTACTTCCAATACCAGCTTTTGATGGAGGACACATTCTATTTTTAATTATAGAAAAGATAAAAGGTAGTAAAGTAAATCCTAAAGTGGAAAACACAATCCATACAGTATTCTTTGTTCTACTAATGGCATTAATGTTATATATTACATTTAATGATATATTAAGATTAACATAGAAAAATAACGTAACAGTTGTTTTTCTTTTACTGTATTCTTTAAATTACTGTACTTTAAATTCTGATACACGATATTTAAAATACTGTATAAATATATATCCAATTATTAAAAAACGTTTGTTTGGCATCGTTAATTTGGGTGTGGTAATGTATTGCTTGTTGGTGATTAGGAGGTAATTTATGCAAGACAATTTAATAAAGAATGATGTAAAAATAGAAGATATGATATATGAAATTAGAGGTAAGTATGTAATGCTAGATTCAGATTTAGCTGTTCTTTATGAGTGTACCAATGGAACAAAAGATATTAATAAAGCAGTAAAGAGGAATGCTGAAAGATTTCCAAGTGATTTTTATTTTCGACTAACGAAAGAGGAGTATAGTTCTTTAAGGTTCCAAACTATTATGCACCCCAAAAGTTGGACTTCTAATTTATAGTATCTAACTTGTAGTTTGTAATCTGAAATTAATAGGTGACAATCCTTTTAGTTTTTCTTTGATTCTATCATGATTATAATAATAAATATAGTCATCTATGGCTTTAATTAATTCATCTAATGTTTTATATTTATCTTCTTGCTCATAAAACATTTCTGTTTTAAGTATTCCAAAAAAATTTTCCATCATTCCATTATCCATGCTATTTCCTTTTCTAGACATGCTTTGTTTTATACCTTTGTTTTTTAATCGCTGTTGATAAGATTCATGTTGGTATTGCCAACCCTGATCTGAATGAAAAATCAATCCTTCAAGATTATCATTCTTATTAAATGCTTTATTAAGCATATCATTTATTTGTTCTAGATTTGGAGATTTAGAAATATTATATGATATTATTTCTCCATTAAATCCATCTAATATTGGTGATAAATAACATTTTTCTCCACGAAGATTAAACTCTGTAACATCAGTATACCATTTTTTATTAGGTTTTTCCGAATTAAAATTTCGTTCAATCAAGTTGTCGGCTATTTTACCAATTGTTCCTTTGTATGATGAATATTTTCTTTTATTTCTTTTTAGTGGTTTAAGTCCTAATTTAACCATTAATCTGTATACTTTTTTATGATTAACATTATATCCTTGGTTTCTAAGTTCTAATGTTATTCTACGATATCCGTACCTTTCTTTATGATTAATAAATATTTCCTTTATTTTATCAATTATACCTTTGTTTTTAGTATCTTTATCCGTTTTAGATAAAGTATAATAATAAACTGATTTAGCTATACCAGATACTTTTAGAAGAATCATTAATGGATATTTTAGCCGAAGTTCACTAACAACAGTTACTTTTTCTTCAGTTGTCGATTCTTCCTTGCTTGAACAACGGCTCTCAATTTTTTTGAGTATTCTAGCTCTGCTTTTAAATAAATATTTTCTGCTTCCAACCTTTTAATTTTTTCATCTGGTGTTTCATTTTCTTTTTTCTTAACTATTTTAGACATAGTTGATCGCCCTCTCTTTCGTTCAACTATATTATAACCGTTTTCTTTATAAATTTTAACCCATCTGTTTAATTGCCCATCACTCGACAGTCCAATATCTATAGCAACAGTTTTTAATGGTTCATGATTTTCTAATACTCTTTTAATTGCGTTTTCTTTAAATTCAGTTGAATATTTTTTATTATTACTATTCCTTTGTAAAATTTCTTTTCCATGTTTATCAATAAGTTTAACAGTATAATATATATTTTTTCTGCTTATACCGTATAATTTAGATAAATAAGTAACCGACACTTTTTCTTTAACTTTATTATAAATTTCTATCTTTTTTTCATAATCTATTTTCTTCATAATTAAACCTCATTTCTCTTGTCCAAGAAATTGGGTTCATAACAAACTGGAACCTTAAAGAGTGCCCGTGGAGAACATAAGAAATATTTACCATATGCATTTACAGAACAAGGAGTGGCTATGCTTGCAACTGTACTTAGAACTAAGGTAGCTTCTGAGATGAGTGTAAGTATAATGCGGGCATTTGTTAAAATGAGACATTACTTACTTAATACTATAGGAGAAAACAAATATATAAAAGATATGTTATTAAAACATGATAATGAAATATCAGAAAATAGTAATAATATTAAATTATTGCAAGAATCATTTGATAAGTTAGAGCAAGATAAAGAAATAGATGAAATATATTTTAATGGTAAAGAATATGATGCATATTCTAAAGTATTAGATATATTTGCTGATACTAAAGAAGAATTAATTGTAGTAGATAGATATACAGATAAAACATTTCTAGATATGATTAGAAATTTAGAGTGTAAAGTAATTTTAATTACTAGTAAGAAGAGTAAACTAACTAAATTAGATATAGAGAAGTATAACGGGGATTATAATAATCTAACTATTTATTATGATGATACATTCCATGATAGATATTTTATAATAGATAGAGATAAGTTTTACCATTCAGGCAATTCCATTAATCATATAGGATATAGAAAATCAGGAATAGACTTATTACACGATCTTAGTATTAAGAGAGTATTAATTAATGATGTTAATAAAATAATAGGAGGGTAATATAAATGAGTAAAGTTGTAATAGAAGATTAGAAGAAATGTTATATGATAATGAATGATTTTAATATTTAGAAGCAACATCAGTACCTATGATATCGTATTTGTAGATAAGGTTTCAATCAATGCAGGTGGTAAGAAAGACGCAGTTAGAATTAGAAAAGAATCAAACATTGATTTAATGAACAATACAAAGGTATTAACCAAAACATTAAGATTTAATAGATAGTCAAAAAACGACTATCCTTTTTACATAATCTGACAATAAAATGCTGCATTTTTAGCAAAAAAAAAAACATTTCAAATTTGTAAAAAAAGTATTTATATCCACGAAAAGTTTAAACGTATTGGGGATTATTTACTTGAGATTAATAAGATGGTTTATAGTTGGATGAATTATGAAGAGAGTAGGTAATTTATATAGTAAGATAACTGATATTAAGAATATTAAAGAGATGTATGATAAGAAGGTTAGGGTTAATACTAAGAATAAGGGGAAGATAGAAAGATTTGATGAACATTATACATCTAATATGGCTAGGATTAAGTATATGTTAGATAATAAGATATATAAACCTTATAAGTATAATATATTCTTAGTTAGAGAACCTAAGGTAAGACTTATTATGGCGCAATCTATTACTGATAAGATTGTTAATCACTTAGTTAGTAAGTATTTCTTAGTAGATGTATTTGAACCATTGTTAATTGATAATAATATCGCAACTAGGATTGGTAAAGGTACTCATATTGGTATTAAGAAAGTAAAAGAGTGTTTAAGAAAGAATATAAATAAAGAGTTATATATATTAAAATTTGATATAAGGAAGTATTTCTTTAATTTAGATCATGATATTTTAAAAAATATCATCAGATCTAAAATTAAAGATAAAGATGCAATTAATATATTGGATACTATTATTGATTCTGCAAATTATGATTATATTAATAAAGAGATTGATGATATACCTTTGTGTAGGAAAGGTGTTGGATGTCCTATTGATTCTATGAGTTCACAAGTGTTCGCGGTTATTTATCTTCATAAATTAGATGATTATATTAAAGAAATATTAAAACCATTTCTTTATGTAAGGTATAACGATATAAATGTTATTATAAAAAAACTTGAAACAAGACTTTTAAATGCTATTTGGTGTTAACATGAGAAAAAACACTACAATGTGGTAATGATTCTAGTTTGTATTGCATAATAATTATTTTAGATTAAATTTTGTTCCTCTTAGGGACTCGATCCGTTTACAAAAATAATAAATACTTTTGTTTCCTTTTTCAACCTGCTCTCTTTCATTGATTAATAATTTACAAATCGAACTATTAGAGTTTTAGCAACAGTCCCAAGGCTTATATTTCCCGTAACGGACAGGTATTCATTATACTAAGTTAAATACTGTTTTAGATTAAGTGCTGCATTGTAATCTCTATTTATTGAGATACCGCAATAATCACAATTATAAGTTCTGTCGGATAGTTTTAAATCTTTTTTTATGTGTCCACAATTTGAGCACTTTTTACTTGAAGGATAAAACCTATCTGCTATTTTTAATTCGATGCCATATAATTTACATTTATACTTTAATTTACTTATAATATCATTAAATCCTTGTTTTCTGATAGAATCACTAAGATATTTGTTTTTAAGCATACCACTTATATTTAAATCTTCAACAATAATAGTACGTGGTTCTTGCTCTACTATTCTTTTAGTAATTGTATGCCTATAAGTATTTCTAATATTTGTTAGTTTTCTATCTATTAATTTTATATTTTTCTCTAATTTAATAATATTACTGGTTTTTATAAAAGTTTTACCTTGTTTATTTATCTCATATTTATTAGATAATCTTCTTTGCAATCGCTTTTTCCTTTTTTCAAGTTTTACAACTTTATTTATTTTATTGATGTTCTTGAAATAAATACCATCTGATGTGGTTATTGTTTCTTTTATTCCTAAATCAATTCCTATAACTTTATCATTGGTATTTTTATTTAAACATTCAACATCATATGAAATAGTTAAATACCAATATTTTCCATCATAAGATACTCTTGTGTTATAAACGTGATTAGGTATATTATTATTTTTTATTTTAACAGGGGATTTTATTCCAGTTATTTTAATATGGTTACAATCTATTTGATGAAAACTATCTGTTCTTTGATAAAATGATAGTTTTGCTCTGCTTTTCTTTTTATATTTTGGAAATTTACTTGTTTTGTTAAAGAATTTTGTTAAAGCATCTTTAAGGTCTCGAATAGATTGTTTAGTAACTGCTTCGGGTGTTTGTAATATCCAAGAATACTTATTATATTTTAAATCCTTTACGTGATTAATTAAACATTGAGTGCTTGGGTATTTTTTGTTAGTCTCATAGTATTTTATGCTATATGATAATGATTCATTATATATAAATCTAGCAGTATTACAAAACTCATAAAACTGCTTTTCCTGTGCTCTTGTAGGATATAATCTTATCTTCATTGTTTTTTTCATTTTTACCAAATCCTCTGAGTATACATTTATCAATACGAATAAATGTATCTATATAAATTATAACATTATATATACAGTCAGTCAATCTTTTTGCGCTTGTAAATTATTTTAAATTTTATTATTTTTTTAGTTATATAAATAAAAAAGCCTTGAAACAAGACTTTTAAATACTATTTGGTGCACCCTTGGGGACTCGAACCCTAGACCCACTGATTAAGAGTCAGTTGCTCTACCAACTGAGCTAAGGGTGCATAATAATGCTTTTGATGCTTTATATAACTAGTAATATTGGCATCGACAAATAGAATTATACTACTAATGTGGTAAAATATCAATACTTTTTGAAAAAAAAGTTTATGTGTGGTAGAATAGTCGCAAGAGGTGGATGCTATGGTTAAAGAAAAAGTAAGAGGTAATTTAATTGTTATATCGGGGCCTAGTGGATGTGGTAAAGGTACGATATGTAGTAAGTTATTAGAAAATAATCCTGATTTGTTTTTAAATGTATCTATGACAACTAGGGAGCCTAGATCAGGTGAGGTAGATGGTGTTAATTACTATTTTGTTTCTAAGGATGAGTTTTTAAATAAAATAGATGATGGTGGTATGCTTGAGTATGCTGTTGTTTATAATGGTAATTATTATGGTACTCCTAAGGAAGAAGTAGAGAAGAAGTTAAATGAAGGTATTGATGTTATTCTTGAAATAGAGATTGAAGGTGCAGCTCAAGTTAATGAGGCTATGCCTGAGGGAGTATTCATATTTATTATGCCTCCTAGTATGAGAGAGTTAAAAAGAAGGTTAATTAAAAGAAATACTGAGACTAAGGAACAAATTATAGAAAGATTTAAAAGGGCATATCAAGAAATTAATGAGGTTAATAAATATAATTATATAGTTATTAATGATGATATTGATAAAGCAGTAAGTAAAGTAGAAGCTATTATTAAAGCAGAGAAGTGTCGTGTAAATAGAATTGAGGATTTTGATCTTAATACTAAAGAAGAAATGCTACATGAATTACTTACTGAAGATTTAAAGGATTATGATAAATAGAATATAATAAAAGTCTAAGAGAAATTCTTAAACTTTTTATTTTAGTGTTAGTAATAATTGTAATAGTATCATTAGTGTATTATGCATTGTATGAAGTGATATAGGAACAAATATATTTTTAGATTTTGTAAGAGTATAGGCAAAAATAAATCCTGGTATACTATATGGAATTATAAATAATAATTCTTTTATACTTGTTGCTACTGTTAAATGTAAGGCTCCAAATACTAATCCTGATGTAATTATAAAGATTATATTATTTTTAAATATCTTTCTAATGTTTAATCTAAATATTAACTCTTCTGTAAGTGGTGCGATTAATATGGTTGCGACTATAGTATATAGAGGGTATTTGCCTAATAGTTTTGTAATGTATTCTTGGTTAGTTGAACTATTTATATTAGTTATATTTATAATTATAATGTTTGTTATCATCATTAGTCCTAGGTTTAAGAACCAATATTTTAAATAATTATCTATATAGTATTTTATATTTTGTTTGTAGTCTATAAAGTCATTTACTATGGTTTTTAAATAAATAAATATAACTGTAAGTAGAATGAGTATTTCATAGATAATTGATACTATTAGTTTTAGAGGTGTTGATAACTTGTTAAATCCAAGTAGTATTAATATGTTATCTGCATATTTTGATAATAGTAAATAACCTAGGAATACTAATATACCAATTATTATATCTTTATACTTTTTCATAAAATCACCACAACAATTATAGCAATTTTTAATAAATTTGTATACATTTTAATTATTATGTGGTATAATCTAGTTGTCACGTAATTTTATATACATAAAAGAGTGGGGATTCCCACTCTTTAAAGTAGTATGGAGGAAATATGGATATTTGTAAAATTGTTGAAGGATTAATTAAAGATGTTATAGAAGAAAATAATTATATACTAGATTCTGTATCTTATGTATTTGAAGATGGTAATAACTTTCTTCGTGTAGTTATTGATAAGAATGGAATTATTGATATTGATGATTGTGTATGTGTATCTAAATTAATTAATCCAATATTAGATAGGGAAGACCCTATAAGTGATAATTATATACTTGATGTATGTTCAAAAGAGAAAGGATGTGAATAATATGAACAGTGAAGAGTTAAGAAAGACTATAGAAGTTTTTTCTAAAGAAGCAGGTATGGATAAAGATTATTTATATGATGCGATAGAACTAGGATTAAATAGTGCTTATAAAAAACAAAATAAACTTCCTAATTCTAGAGTTGAGATTAATCGTGAAACTGGTGAGATTAAAATGTTTTCTTTTAAGACTGTTGTATTAGATAAGGAACATAAAGAATCAATAGACGAAGGATTTAAGGATGAGGAAGAGTTAACTGAAGAACAACTAAATGATGAAGAATTAGAAGATTTACCTGAGGAAGATAGGTATCGTCCATTTATTTTTAATGATAAGTTATATATTACTTTAGAGGATGCAAGAAAGATAGATCCTAGTATTAATGTGGGTGAAACTATTGAAGAAGAAGTTGCTCCAAGTGACTTTGGTAGAGTGGCTGCTGCAACTGCCAAGCAAGTATTAGTTCAAAAGATTAGAGAGGCAGAACGTAATAATATTGCATCTATGTTCGAAGATAAAGAAGGAGAATTAATTTCTGGTACTGTTGAGATGGAAGATGAGAAGAATTACTTTATTGATTTTGGTAAGACTCAAGGATTACTTCCTAAATCAGAAATTATTCCAGGTGAGAAAATTAAGATGGGTTCTAATATTAAGGCTTATATAAGTAAAGTCGACATAAATAATAAAGGAGCTTTGATATTATTAACTCGTAAGTATTATGGATTTATTACTAGACTTTTTGAACTTGAAATTCCTGAGGTAAGTGAAGGGGAAGTAATGATTTATAGTGTAGCTCGTGAGGCTGGTAATAGAACTAAGATTGCGGTATATTCTGATAATCCTAATATTGATGCCGTAGGTACTTGTGTTGGTGAAAGAGGTACTCGTATTAATAATATCTTAAAAGAGTTAAATGGAGAGAAAATAGATATAGTTTTATATAGTAAAGATCCAGTAACATTTATTACTAATGCACTTGCTCCAGCTAAAGATTTAAAGGTATTTATTCTTGATGAGAAGACTAAAGAGACTATGGTCGTTGTTAATGATGAAAATTTAAAACTTGCAATTGGAAGACGTGGTATAAATGTAAAACTTGCTAGTCGTCTTACACACTATAATTTAGAGATTAAAACTTACGAACAAGTTAAAGAAGCAGGAATTAATATTTTAGAATAATGAAAAAAATTCCTATGCGTATGTGTGTAGTGACTCGTGAGAGATTTCCTAAGCAAGAATTAATTAGAGTAGTTGTTAATAAAGAAGGTATTGTTACAGTTGATGTAACTGGAAAAGCTAACGGTAAAGGTGCTTATATTAAGAAGGATATTGAAGTTTTAAAGAAAGCAAAGACTACTAAAGTGTTAGATAGAACACTAAATGTTACTATTAGTGATGATATATATAATGAATTAGAGAGAATTATAGGAGAATAAAAATGGATAAATATTTTATGGATGAAGCTTTATTAGAAGAAAAACAATCTACTTGTATTAGAAGGAAAGTAGGCTGTGTAGTAGTTAGGGATAATAAGATTTTACTTAAAGCGCATAATAGAGAAACTGGTGGAATAAAACCATGTACTGTTGTTGGTTGTATTAGAAATGAGTGTCATGTTAAACCGGGAGAAAAAAGAGAGATATGCAGGTATATTTGTGCAGAACAAGTAGTTGTTAGTGATGCAGCAAGGTTAGGTATATCACTTGATAACACAACTATATATGTTACTTATTTTCCATGTTCAATATGTGCGAAGATTCTTGTTAATGCCGGTATTAAGAAAATAGTATATTTAAAAGATTATCCGGATAAAATATCCAAAGAATTTTTAGATGAAGCTAATATTCCATATGAAAAAATAAAATAAAGGATGGTGAAGATGATGAGTGTATTAGAATATGCTGAAGATGTTAATAAGAGTGTGGCAGAGATACTTAAGATGTGTGCGCGTCTATCTATTGATGCTAAAGGCGAAGATGATTATCTTGATGAAGAGGCTATTACAATACTTGATAATGATATCGCTGCTTCAGAAGAGACTGAAGATTTAGAATATGAAGATGAACTTATTGAAAAAGAGAATTCTAAAATAGAAGAGATTGTTAATAATAGTAAGCCTAAAAAAGGTAATAAGCAAAATAAGAATAAAGGTGCAGTTAATAAGAGTGGGAAGAAAGAACTTGCCAAAAAGAAAAAAGAAATGTATAAAAATAAAGAGAAATTAATTAGTAATGCTCCAGTTGATAAAAGTGATACTGTAATATATAAAGAAGGTATGACTATTGGTGAACTTGCTAAAGCATTAAATGTAAAACCTGCTGTTCTTATTAAGAAGTTATTTACAATAGGAATACTTGCTACTGTTAATAATGCCATTGACTTTGATAATGCTGCTTTGATAGTATCTGAATTTGATAAAAAGTTAGAACGTGAACAAGTTGTTGATGAGACTAAATTTGAAGAATTTGAAATTAATGATAAAGAAGAAGACTTAGTAAAAAGACCAGCTGTTGTAACTATCATGGGACATGTTGATCATGGTAAAACAACTCTTCTTGATACAATACGTAAAACTGATGTTGTATCAGGAGAAGCTGGAGGAATTACTCAGGCTATTAGTGCATACCAAGTTAAACATAATGATGAGTTAATTACTTTTATTGATACTCCAGGACATGCTGCATTTACCGAGATGCGTGCAAGAGGTGCTAGTATTACTGATATTGTAATTATTATAGTTGCTGCTGATGATGGTGTCATGCCTCAAACTAAAGAAGCTATAGACCATGCTAAAGCGGCTGGAGTACCTATTTTAGTTGCAATCAATAAAATAGATAAACCTGGTGCTAATCAGGAAAAAGTATTATCTGAACTTGCAGAATATGGACTAACTCCAGAAGCCTGGGGTGGAGATACAATTTGTACTCCAATAAGTGCTAAAACAGGTGAAGGAGTAGATAAATTACTTGAAAATATATTACTTGTTGCTGAACTTGAAGAATATAAAGCAAACCCTAAAAGATATGCAATAGGTAGTGTAGTTGAGGCAACACTTGATAAACATGTGGGAGCCAAAGTAACGGTACTTGTTCAAAATGGTACCTTAAGACTAGGAGACCCTATTGTAGTTGGTACATCGTTTGGTAAGATTCGTACTTTAAAAAATGATAAAGGTGAAGAAATAACTGAGGCTTTACCTAGTCAACCTGTAGAAATTACGGGTATTAATGAAATACCTTCTGCTGGAGATAAGTTTATGGCTTTTGAAACAGAAAAACAGGCAAGAAGTATTGGTGAAGCAAGACGAGAAGAAGAAAAAATTAAGAAGAATACAAAAAGTAATGTTTCACTTGAAGATTTATTTTCTAAGATTCAAGATGGTATTAAAGAGATTAATGTTATTATTAAAGCCGATGTTAATGGTTCTGCAGAAGCAGTTAAAAACTCTTTAGAAAAGATTGAAGTAGAAGGAGTTAAGGTTAAAGTAATTAGAAGTACTGTTGGTGCGATTACAGAATCAGATATCGTACTTGCTAATGCATCTAATGCAATTATAATTGGCTTTAATATTAGACCTAATAATTCAATTAAAGATTATGCTAAAGAACAAGGTGTAGAAATTAGACTTTATGATATTATTTATAAAGCCGTTGAGGATATGGAAAATGCTATGAAAGGTTTACTTGATCCTACATATGAAGAAAAAGTTACAGGATCTGCTGAAGTTAGACAATTATTTAAATTCTCCAAAGTAGGTGTAATTGCTGGATCTTATATCTTAGATGGTGTTGTTAAATCTAATTCTAAAGCACGTGTAATTCGTGATAGCAAGGTTATCTATGATGGTGAGATTGGTTCACTACAAAGAGAAAAAGACTCTGTTAAAGAAGTTAAAAAAGGATTAGAATGTGGTATTACTATTACTAACTTTAATGATATTAAAGTAGGAGATGTAATAGAAGCATATGAGATGGTAGAAGTAAAATAGTATGTATTTTATAAATTATAATAAATGTTCAACCTGCATGCGAGCAAAGAAGTTTCTAGATGATAATAATATTGAGTATATCGATAGGCAGATAAAAGAAAATAATTTAACCTATGATGAGATAAAAGAAATAATATCAAAATATAATATACCAATTAAAAAACTATTTAATACTAGTGGCATTTTATATCGTGAGATGGACTTAAAGAATAAACTATTAAATATGAATGAAGATGAAATGATTAAATTATTATCTAGTGATGGTATGCTTCTTAAAAGACCAATTATAATATCTGATAATAATATATTAATAGGGTTTAAAGAAAGTAAATGGAAAGAAGAATTATTGAATAAATAGTTCTTTTTTTTGGAAAAAATGAATTTGCAAAAATATTTAAAATATGCTAAAATGTCTAATTGTGTGCGCAAAATTAGATGAAAGGCTAACTATTAAAAGTCAATAGCTTTTATAAAAAAAATTAAATTTGGAAAAGAATCCCACGCCAAAAGACTTCAAAAACTATATTTTTTAAAA
>CADCIZ010000023.1 GCA_902801685.1 uncultured Erysipelotrichaceae bacterium
TCTTTCATGTGAATCATCTCCTAGTTCATAATGAGCAGAACTAATAGGAAATATTCATCAATTAAGTTATATTAGGAATATATCACAGATTTAAGACAATTCTTAGCTTTTTTTCTTCACTTTTTGCACATTTTATTGTAGAATAGTAGTGTTGATAACGAAAGAAGGTGTATTTATGAACCTAGATAATATGTGGATAAGTTTTTTAGAAAAGATAAAAAACAAAATAAGTAACATTTCATATGAGACGTGGTTTAGTGAAACTAAACTAATTGGTCTTGAAAATGATACTGCTAAAGTACAAGTTCCATATCATGTTCATAAAAAGAATCTTTCGGAAAACTATATAGATATAATAGAAGAAACATTTCAAGAAGTAACAGGAACAAACTTTAAATTTGAATTTCTACTAGAAGAAGAAGTAGAAAAAAATATAGAAATAAACACAGAAGAAATAGGAATACCTAGTAATGAGAACTTTACAACTAACCTTGACAGTAGGTATTCATTTGAAAACTATATAATTGGTAAGAGTAATAAGTTTGCGGCAACTAGTGCGATAGCTGTTGCAGAACACCCTGGTAAAATGTACAATCCACTTTTTATATATGGACCTAGTGGACTTGGAAAGACCCATTTAATGCAGGCAATAGGTAATTTTGTTGTAAAAAATAGTGCTAAACGTGTACTTTACATTACATGTGATAATTTTTTAAATGATTTTGTCGAAATTTGTAGAAGAAATGGAGATTCTAATAATTTTGAAGTAACAAAACAGTTCAAAAGTAAATATCGTGATGTAGATGTTCTAATTATCGATGATATCCACAATATAGTTGGTGCAACATCCGCACAACAGGAGTTTTTTAACACATTTAATGACTTATATAATAATGAAAAACAAATAATTATATCATCTGATAGATCTCCTGATGATATAAAGAGATTAGAAGAAAGATTAAAAACAAGATTTAACTGGGGACTTACAGTAAGTATTGAACCACCTGATTTTGAACTTAGAATGAATATTATCAACAAAAAAATAGAAAATCACGAACTTAAAACTGATTTTCCTTTAGATGTAAAAGAATATATTGCAAGTAACTGTACAAGCGATATTAGAAAATTAGAAGGAGCATTAACAAGAGTATTCGCGTATGCAACTATTATGAATGGTTCTGATATTACTCTAGATCTTGCAACTGAGGCATTAAAAGACTATTTTGTAACAAGAATAGAAGCTAAAAACAACATCGAACAAGTTATGCACATTGTGTGTAGTAATTATAATGTTAGTGTGGATGACTTAAAATCTAAAAGAAGAATTAGTACAATAACTCAACCTAGACAAGTTGCGATGTATATATGTCGTATGTATTTAAACGAAAATCTAGTAAAAATAGGTAATGAGTTTGGTGGTAGAAATCATACTACAGTTATGCACGGTGTAGATAAAATAAAAAAAGAAGTTGATAAGAGTGACGAATTAAAAAGTGAAATTCAGAAGATGGTAAATCAGATAAAAATGTTTTAAACATCACTTATGAACATCTTATAAACAGTTATGCACATTTTATCAACAGGTATTTTTCCTTTATAAATAAAGGGAAAAATTAAGTTATGCACATTATTGACATTAATAATAATAATATATATAATATAAATAAATGAAAGAAGGTTTTGGTATGAAGATTAAAATTAAACAAAATGTTCTTGTGGAAAACTTGAACTATGTAATAAGAGGAGTATCCTCTAAAAATTTAATTCCTATACTTAATTGTATAAAGTTTGATTTAAAGGAAGATGGTTTATATTTATTAAGTACTAATAATGAGTTTGCAATCAAATCTTTTATTCCTGATAAAGATATTGAAGAGATTATTGAGTTAGGAGAATTAGTTATATCAGGTAGATATATATATGATATAGTAAAGAAATTGGGAAATGAAGTAATTACAATTGAAGAAGTAATTGATTCACAAGTATTAATTACTACCACTAATTCATCATTTAAACTTAATTGTAATCAAGCTAGCGAATTTCCAAATATTGATTTAGAATATGCAAAAAATCCTGTAAAGCTTGATAAAATTACTTTTAAAACAATGATTAATCAAATTATATTTTCAACATCTACTCAAGAATCACGACCAATTCTTACTGGTATTAACTTTAAAATTAATGAGTATTTACTAGAATGTACGGCTACTGATTCGTATAGATTGTCTAAAAAAATAATTAAATTAAATGAAAATGTGGATAATGAAGTAAATATTGTTGTTCCATCTAAGAATCTTGTTGAAACATCTCGTATGATTCCAGAAGATAACGAAAAGTTAGAATTACATATATTCTCTAATAAAGTTATATTTAAATGCAATAATTTAGTTATAATGTCAAGATTAATCAATGGTAATTATCCAGCTACGGATAAATTAATACCTAATGAGTATTCTCTTACAATTAAAGTTAATTTAGATGATTTCTATGATGCAATAGATAGAGCATCTTTACTTACTAATGAAGAAGAAAAAAATATTATTAATTTATTTATAGATAGTAATAAGGCGAAAATTACATCTAATATTCCGGAAATTGGTAATGTAGAAGAAAATATAAACATTATAAACAATGAAAACAAAAATTTAAATATATCATTTAGTTCTAAATATATGATGGATGCAATTAAAGTTTTTAACAGTGAAGAGATTGAGTTATGTTTTAATGGAGAAATAAAGCCAATTATTATCAAAAATGTAAATAACAACAATCTTATTCAACTAATTTTACCAATTAGAACATTCTAAAAGGCAAAAATTGCTTTTTTTTTACAATTTTTTCTATATCTGACATAATTCGACAAAATACGACTAAACCTGCTGATATAACAGTATACCAAGAAAGGGGGATGTTATGACTGAATACGAAATCAATGAAGCAACGCAAGTAATTCGTCCATGTGGAAAAGATACTGCTTTAGTTTGTGAAGAAGATGCAGAATATGAAATAGCTGATACAACAAACAATATTATTAAATATAATTGCGTATTCTATGGTAGTTCTTATGCAGGTAGATGTGAAGGTACTAAGGCTTTAACAGGTTTAAAGACTAAGTATCCAATTATAATAGAAGAATCAAGAAAGATTATATTCTTTCCAACTTCTTCTGTCCGTACACAAGAATCTATTTGGTTATCTTTTAATCAAATTAAAGATATAGAGAAGTATGGTAAGGGTAGTAGAGTTATATTTAACAATGGAAAAAGTATGGTTTTACCAATTTCATACTATTTACTTAACAATCAGTATTATCGTGCTTCACTTCTTAAGACAAGATTGTTTGAAAGAATAAAAGAAATGTAACAATTTCTTTTTTTAATGCCCAATTTGTGATATAATAGGTATGTCTGTATAGGTATACCTATAATTGATAAATTTCATTTATTTTAAAACTATACGTTAAAAATTAAACAGGGAAGGTAATTTTATGTATCTAAAACGCATCAGTTTAAGGAATTTTCGTAATTATTCAAGTTTGAAGATATCATTTAATAAGGGAATTAATATTATTTATGGAAATAATGCTCAAGGTAAGACTAATTTACTTGAAAGTATATATGTACTTGCTTTAACTAATACATTTAGAAATGTAAATGATACAAATTTGATTATGTACAATAAAGAATTCTTTAAAATAGATGGAGTTTTAAAAGATAGTAAGTTAGATACTGATTTAAATATTTATTATAATAATATGAAAAAACATATGGTTGTTGATTCTAATGAAATAAATAAAGTAAGTAGTTATATATCTCGTATGAATACTATTTTATTTACTCCAGATGATTTAGATATAATAAAAGGGCCACCACTTGTTAGAAGAAAGTTTTTAAATACGGAACTATCACAATTATATAGTAACTACTATATTCTACTTTCTGAATATGATAAAATACTAAAAATGCGTAATGACTATATAAAAAGTGGTAAAATGGATATTAATTATTATGATATTATTACATCATTCTTGATTGAAAAGGATATTCTTATTTTTAAGATTAGAAGAAAGTTTATTGAAAGGATTAATAATTTCTGTTCAAAAATATTTAAAGACATAACTGGTTTAGATGGTTTTAAAATTGTTTATAAACCTAATTTAGATTATAGTGAGTATAATTATGATAAAAATAAGATATTAGATATATTTAAAGATAAATATGATTCTGAATATAAGATTTTATCAACATTTTATGGTGTTCATAAAGATGATTTTGAGTTTTATTTAGGTGATATTAATTTAAAACTATATGGATCTCAAGGTCAAATGAGAATATCAGTACTTACTTTAAAGTTATCAGAAATAGAAATATTTAAGAAGTGGAAGGAAACTACACCAATATTATTATTAGATGATGTATTTAGTGAAATAGATGAGATTAAAAATAATAATTTATTAAGCTATTTAAATAGAGATATACAAGTAATAATAACCGCTGTATCACTAAATAGTTTTAGTAAAGAAATACTGGCTAAATCTAAAGTATTTAGAATTGATGCAGGTAAATTAAAAATAGATAGATTATCAAAAGAAAAGATTGATAGGGAGGTATAAAAATGAACGAAGAACATTATGATGCTTCCGATATACAAGTATTGGAAGGTTTAGAAGCAGTTAGAAAAAGACCTGGTATGTATATAGGTACAACTGATGTAAAAGGATTACACCATTTAGTTTGGGAAATAGTTGATAATGCAATAGATGAGTCTTTAGCAGGATATTGTAATAATATAGAAGTAATAATTAATAAAGATAATTCTATTACAGTTAAAGATGATGGACGTGGAATTCCGGTTGATATTCACCCTAAAACTAAGAAAAGTACAGTTGAAACTGTATATACAGTACTTCATGCTGGAGGTAAATTTGGTGGAGGAGGATACAAAGTATCTGGAGGACTTCACGGTGTTGGTGCATCTGTAGTTAATGCTTTATCAAGTTGGGTAGAAGTTACTGTTTATAAAAATGGTAAGGTTAATTTTATTAGGTTTGAGAATGGTGGTAAAACTACTGAACCATTAAAAGTAATTGGAGAATGTGATCAAAATAGGACAGGTACGAGTGTTACATTTAAACCTGATTCTGAAATATTTGATACTGATATCTATGATTATAATACATTAAAGGTAAGAATACGTGAATTAGCGTTCCTTAATAAAGGACTTAGAATCACTCTTAGAGATGATAGGGATGAAGAAGATACTACTGGTGAGACGTTTATGTATGAAGGTGGTATTTCTGAATATGTAAAGTTTATTAATCAAGAAAAAACACCAATTCATGAAAATATTATTCACTTAGAAGGTGAAGAAGATGGAGTAATGTTTGAGGTTGCACTTCAATATACAAATGGATATAATGATAATATTTATTCATTTGTTAACAACATTAACACTCATGATGGTGGTACTCACGAAGACGGAGTTAAGAGAGCTTTAACACGTGTTATCAACAGTTATGGTAAGAAAGCGGGAATTATTAAAGATAAAGATGAGTCTTTAACTGGAGATGATGTTAAAGAAGGTCTTACTATGATTGTATCTTGTAAACATCCTAATCCACAATTTGAAGGTCAAACTAAAGGTAGATTGGGAAATAGTGAGGTTAGAAAACTTGCTGATAGTGTATTTAGCGAAGGTTTTGAGAAATTTTTACTTGAAAATCCAGATGAAGCTAAGATAATTGTAGAAAAGGCACAACTTGCATGTAGGGCTAGAAATGCGGCTAAAAAAGCTAGGGAAATAACTAGAAAAAGTGATTTAGCTACAACTAATTTCTTTGGAAAATTATCTGATTGTAAGAGTAAAGATCCTAAAGTATCGGAAATATTTATAGTCGAGGGAGATTCAGCAGGTGGTTCTGCTAAAAAAGGTAGAGATGCAATGACACAGGCTATTCTTCCACTTAGAGGTAAAATCTTAAATGTAGAAAAGGCTAGACTTGATAAAGCTTTGGGAAATGAAGAAATTAGAACGATTATCACTGCTTTTGGTACTGGTATTGGTAATGAATTTAATCTTGAAAAATTAAGATATGATAAAATTATAATAATGACCGATGCCGATGTTGATGGATCTCACATTCGTGTATTACTACTTACCTTATTTTATAGATTCTTTAGACCTATTGTAGAAGCAGGACACGTATATGCAGCTCAACCACCATTATTTAGAATAATGCATGGTAAAACTAGAAAATATGTACTTGATGAAAAAGAAAAAGAAGATTATCTTGCAAGTCTATCTGAAACTGTAAGAAATCGTGCGGAAATTGCTCGTATGAAAGGTTTAGGGGAGATGGATGCTGAGGAACTTAATGAAACTACAATGGATATTGAAAAAAGAGTTCTTAGAAAAATAACGGTTGAAGATTGTGTTCAAGCTGATACTATGTTTAGTAAGTTGATGGGTGAAGAAGTTGAACCTAGAAGAAACTTCATTGAAGAAAACGCTAGATACGTTAAGAACTTGGATATATAGGAGGTGTGGAAGATGGATAATGAAGAAATAAAGAATGAAACTAATGAAAATGAATATGGTGGAACATTCCATGAAAGAGATTCACAAGCTGAAAATGACATTGTAAAAGAAATATCTGATTCTTTTTTGGATTATTCAATGAGTGTTATTACATCTCGTGCAATTCCTGATTTAAGGGATGGATTAAAACCAGTTCATAGACGTATTTTATGGTCAATGTTTGAAGAAGGAAATACTCCTGATAAACCACATAAAAAGTCTGCTACAACAGTTGGATATGTTATGGGGCATTATCATCCACACGGTGATTCATCAATATACGAAGCAATGGTTAGACTTGCTCAAGATTTTAATCAAAGATATATGATGGTTGATGGTCATGGTAACTTTGGTAATATTGAGGGGGATGGAGCAGCAGCTTATCGTTATACTGAGGCTCGTCTTTCTAAGATTTCTCTTGAAATGCTTAGAGATATTAAGAAAAAAACAGTAGATATGATGCCTAACTTTGATGAAACATCACCAGAGCCAACAGTACTTCCATCTAGATTTCCAAACGTTCTTGTTAATGGGTCAATGGGAATTGCAGTTGGAATGGCAACTAATATACCTCCACATAATTTAGGAGAAGTAATTGATGGCTGTGTAGCATATATAGATAATCCTGAAATTGATACTGCAGGATTAATGGAATTTATTATAGGTCCAGATTTTCCAACAGGAGGTATAATTCTTGGTAATTCAGGTATTAGAAAGGCTTATGAAACAGGTAGGGGAAGTATTACAATTAGAAGTAGAGCAGAAATAATAGAAAAACCTAATCATAGTGAGATTGTAATTACAGAAGTTCCATATGGAGTTAATACTTTAGAATTAAAGAATAAAGTTGCTGAGCTTGTCCACAATAAGACTATTGAAGGAATATCTGATTATCATACTGATTTAAAAAATGGGGTAAAGATTACTATTACTCTTAAAAGAGATGCAAATGCACAAGTTGTATTAAATAATCTTTATAAACATACAAATTTTCAAATTAATTATGGAATTATTTTACTTGTTATTGATAATGGAACTCCTCGTACATTAGGATTAAAAGATATTATTTCTAAGTATATTGATCATCAGAAAGAAGTAATTATTAGAAGAACTAAGTATGATTTAGAACAAGACGAGGCTAGAGTTCATATACTAGAAGGATTAAAGATTGCTCTTGATAACATTGATGAAGTTGTAAGTATTATTAGAAATTCTAACTCTGATGAAGAAGCAATGAATAAGTTAATGGAAAAATTTAGTTTATCTGAAATTCAAGCTAAAAGTATTCTAGATATGCGTCTTAGAAGATTAACTGGATTAGAAAGAGATAAGATTGAATCTGAACTTAATGCATTATTAGAAGAAATTGCAGAACTTAAATCAATTCTTGATTCTAATGAGAAAGTTATGAATATAATTAAAGAAGAAATGTTGGAAATAAAGAGAAAATATGGTGATGAGAGAAGAACTAGCATTGATATGACAGCAATAGATTATATTGATGATGAATCACTTATTCCTGTTGAAGATATTGTTGTTACACTAACGAATAATGGTTATATTAAGCGTACTTTAAATGATAACTATAAAGCTCAAAATAGAGGTGGTGTTGGAGTTAAAGGTATGGCTACTAATGAAGAAGATTATGTAGATAGAATCATTTCAATGACAACACACGATTTCTTAATGATATTTACGAGTAGAGGTAAGGTATATCGTTTGAAAGGATATGAAGTACCACTTTATAGTAGACAATCTAAAGGATTACCAATTATTAACTTAATTCCAATTGAAAAGGAAGAAAAAGTTACTGCTATGCTTAAAGTAGATAAAGATAATAATGACGGTTATTATGTGTTTGCCACTAAATCAGGTTTAATTAAAAGAACAAACGTTCGTGAGTTCAATAGTATTAGAAATAATGGTAAAATTGCTATTACTCTTAAAGAAAGTGATGAGTTAGTTGATGTTAAACATACTTTGGGAAATAATGAAATATTAATGGCCTCATCTAATGGAAGAATGATTAGATTTAGTGAAACTGAAATTAGAATCATGGGTCGTACTGCATCAGGAGTTAAAGGTATTGATGTTGGTGATGGGTATGTTGTCGGATGTGAAATATCTGATTCTGAAAAACAGATTTTAGTAGTTACTGAAAATGGTTTTGGAAAGAAAACTAATGCATGCGAATATCGTTTAACACATCGTGGTAGCAAAGGTGTTAAGGCTCTTAATATTACTGAGAAGAATGGTAGTATTGTTGCATTCAAAAGTGTAGATGGAAATGAAGATTTAATGATTGTTACTGATAGTGGTATTATTATAAGAGTAAGTCTTGAGCAAGTATCAACAACAGGTAGAGTTGCTCAAGGTGTAAAACTAATTAATTTAAAAGATAATCAAAAAGTTAGTACGATTACTCTTATTGAAAAAGATGAATAATCTATTGAAGAAGAATCAGATATAACTGTTGAATCTAATTCTACAGATAATGTTTCACGTGAAACATTACAAGATGATAATCAATAACAATAATAATTTAAATAAGGTGAATGTTATATTAGTCATCTTATTTTTTTATTAAAACAGTTAAATGTTTCACGTGAAACATTTAATACAATTTATAGTGAAATATTTATTTGCAATTAAAAAAATTTTATAGTATATTATTTATGCACAACATTTATATTTGAACCAGGTCAGAGTTGGAAGACAGCAGCCTTAAGAATCCCTGAATGTGTGTGCTTTTTTTGTTTATAACATGTTTCACGTGAAACATAGGAGGATTAAATGGATGAATATATGAAAATTGCAATAAAAGAAGCAATTAAAGCAAAAAATAATGGTGATGTTCCAGTAGGAGCAGTTATTACTATGGATAATAAAGTGATTAGTAAAACACATAATAAAAAAGAAAAAGAAAAAAATGCTACAAAACATGCAGAAATATTAGCTATATCAAAAGCATGTAAAAGATTACACAGTTGGCATTTAGATAATTGTATTTTATATTGTACTATGGAACCTTGTATGATGTGTTGTGGGGCAATAATTCAATCAAGAATTAAGAAAGTAATTTATTTAGTAAAAAATGAAAAATATGGCTGTACTCATCTATTAAAAAATAGTAAAATAGAATTAATAGAAATGAAAGATAATAATGATATGAAACAGTTGTTAAATGTTTTTTTTCAATCAAAACGTTAACTATGTTTCACGTGGAACATTAGATAAAATGTTTTAAATACAAAGTTTCACGTGGAACATTAGATAAAATAGAATAAATACAATGTTTCACGTGAAACATAGGAGGTAATTATGTATCAGGCACTATATAGAAAGTATAGACCTAGTAATTTTGATGAAGTAGTAGGTCAAAAAATTGTAGTAAATACCTTAATTAATGCAATAGAAAATAATAAAATTTCTCATGCTTATATATTTTCTGGACCAAGAGGAACTGGAAAAACAAGCATTGCAAAAATCTTCGCTAAAACAATAAATTGTGAATATCCTGAAAATCACGTTCCATGTAATAAATGTAGTAATTGTGTAGACTATAATAATAAGAAAACTGTAGATATAATAGAAATAGATGCAGCTTCAAATAATGGAGTTGATGAAATAAGAAATTTAAAGAATAGTGTTAATTTAGTACCTAATAGTAGTAAATATAAAGTCTATATAATTGATGAAGTACATATGTTATCAGTTTCAGCTTTTAATGCATTATTAAAAACTTTAGAAGAACCTCCTAGGTATGTTATTTTTATTCTTGCAACTACAGAATTATATAAGGTACCTGAAACAATTGTATCTAGATGTCAAAATTTTGATTTTAATAGAATAACAAATTCTGATATTGCAAATAGATTAAAATATATATGTAGACAAGAAAATATAAAAATAAATAATGATGCTTTAAAATCAATTGCTATGTATTCAAATGGAGGTATGCGAGATGCAATCGGATTATTAGATCAACTATCTTCTTATAAAAATAGTGATATAACTGTTTCTGATGTCGAAGATATATGCGGATTAATATCGAACGAACAAATATTCGGATTAATAGAATGCTTGTTGGGAAATAATTTAAAAGAAACAATTAATAAAATAGTTAAGTATAATGAAGAAGGAAAAAATTTATTAATAATATTTGAAAAAATAGTTGAAACATTTAAAAATTTATTGATATATAATAATGCTTCAGATTATTTTGATAATTATGAATTAAAACAAAAATATGAAATATATACATCTAAAATAGAAGAAAATAACATATATCTAATAATAGATGAATTAAATAATTCAATTAAAAATATGAGATTTGAAAATAATAAGTTATTACTTTCACAGTTATGTTTAATAAAAATAAATAGTATGTTAAATAGTAATAAACAAATTGTAAAAAAAGAAATAATTATAAAACAAAAAAACTTCGAAGAAGCAACCAAAAATATTTCCCAAGAAATAAAAAACGTTGAAAAAAAGAATAATAAAAAAATGAGTAACGAATTAACTAATTTGCCTAATTTTATTGAATTTAAGAAGATCAGAATAAATAATACACTAGCTACTTTTAATAGAAAAGATTTGCTAGAATTTAAAAATAAAATATGTAAGATAAGGGATTATATGTCTAGTGAAAAATATGGATCTATTGTTTCATTATTACTTGACGGAGAATTAAAAGCAAAGGGAAATAATTATATAATTTATGTATATAATGATAATAAACTATCTGATTTCTTTAATAATTCAATTAAAGAGATAGAAATGTTTATGAATGAAGTATTTAATGAACAATATAAACTGATTTCTGTTTCATTAAATGAATGGGAAATAATTAAGAAGGATTTTAATAATAGTTTAAAAAACGGTGAAAAAAAATATATTTTAATGAAAGATGTTGAACTTTTAATACCAACTGATGAAAAAAATACTATTGGTCCTAATGATATTGACAATATGTTTAATGAAATAGTAAAATATGAGTAGGAGGAATAAATATGAATATGCAAGCTATGCTTAAACAAGCACAAAAAATGCAAAAAGATATGATGAAAACTCAAGAAGAAATCAATGAAAAAACTTTTTATGGAGAATCTTCATTTGTTAAAGTTGAATTAAAAGCTGGAAATGTTACTTCTGTTAAAATTGATACCGATTCTTTAGATAAAGATGATATTGAAATGTTAGAAGATATGTTAGTAGTTGCAATCAATGATGCTAAAGGAAAATATGATAAAGAAATGGAATCAAAAATGGGTAAATATACTCAAGGTATTCCAGGTATATTTTAATGAATTATCCAGATACAATAAAGGAATTAATTGAATGTTTTTCTAAATTGCCATCTATTGGAAATAAGACTGCAGAACGACTTGCTTTATCTACAATAGAGATGTCTGATGAAGTTATTAATTTGTTTTCAGAATCACTAAAAAATATTAAAACAAAGATAAAAAAATGTGATATATGCAATAATTATACTGAAGATGATATTTGTTCGATATGTAATAATAATAAAAGAAATAAAGAGATACTATGTATAGTAGAAAATCCTAAAGATATTAATTTGATTGAAAAAAATAATATATATGATGGATATTACTTTGTTTTAAAAAATTTAATCTCGCCATCTAATGGTTTAGATTCATCATCTATAGAGTTAGATAGAATAATCGATTTAATTAAGAACAATAAAGTAAAAGAGGTTATAATTGCAATAAAACCTAATATTGAAGGAGAAACTACATCTTTATATATTTCCAAATTACTTGAACAGTATGATGTTATAGTTTCAAGAATTGCTTTAGGCATTCCAATGGGAGCAGATATTGATTATGTTGATTCACTTACTCTAGAAATGGCTTTAGAAAATAGAAAAATAATTAGTAGTAAATAAGATTTTTTTACATATATTTGAATAGGTGATTATATGTTAAAGATTATTCTAAAAATGATTAAGAGAATAGTTTTTAGTTCTTTTTTACTATACGGATATAATTTATTAATGGGTCCATTAAATCTTATTATTCCTATAAATGTTATTACAATTACTGCTTTATCTGTTTTTGGTGTACCTGCACTTCTTAGTTTTATATTTGTTTATATAGTTGTGTTTTGATATTCATATAAATTGGTTATGCTTGATGATTATAAAGATACTCAAAAAACTGCCTATGGTATATTGAGTAATGCAATAAATAATAATAGAATATCTCATGCTTATTTGATTGAAACATTGGGAAATAAGCGTGGATTTGACTTTGCGTTATCATTCGCAAAGGCTTTGTTGTGTCCAGAAGGTAAAACTAATAACAAAAATTGTTTTAACTGCAATCAGTGCAAGTTAATTGATGATAATAATTATATAGAGTTAGAAATTGTTGAAACTAATGATTTATGGCTAAAAAAAGAAAATATTGATAAACTACAAAAAGACTTTAATTTTAAACCGATAGTAGGTAGAAGAAAAATTTACATAATAAAAAATGCAGATAAAATTAGAGAAAGTTTGGCAAATACTCTACTTAAATTTATCGAAGAACCAGAAGAAGGAATTATTGCGATACTTGTCACTGATAATAAATCAAAGATACTTGAAACAATTATATCTAGGTGTCAAGTAATTAGTTTAAAGAATTTAAATTCATCATTTATTTTAGATAGAGAAAAATATAGTGATGAATTAATTAATAATACTATTAAATTTATAAATTATTATGAACAAAATAAATTAGAAACTATTGTTTATTCTAATTCTTTATTTCATAATTATATGAATGATAGAAATGATTATCTTCTTGCATTTAATATAATTCTAATGTATTATAATGATATATTAAATTACAAATTTGATGGAAAATTTATTAATTTTGAAAATTATATAGAAGATTATTCATTAATAAGTAAACTAAGTATTGAGAATATCTTAAAGAAGCTTAATTTAGTTATAGATTTAAAAAAGAAAATACTTAATAATGTTAATTTAAATTTATTAATTGATAAATTAGTAATTTGTTTTAAGAAGGTGGATAATAATGACTTATGTTAATGTTAGAATAAATAATAATTTTGATGTAGTAGTTAAAATAGATAAAGATAAGTATAACGTTGGCACTCCAGTAATAGTTCAATCAAAAGATGATTTAGAGTATGGAGTAATTACTAAGATATATAGTAAGACCGATAAGATAAATAAGAGTGGTGCATATTCTTTTTTGAGATATGCCAATAGCGATGATAAAAGGATACATAAGAAAAATGATGTAGATGCGCAGAAGTCATTTATAAAATGTCGTGAATTAATAAGTAAATATGGTTTGCCTATGAAATTAATTAATGCGACATATACATTTACAAGAGATCAATTATTATTTAAATTTGTATCTGATGATAGAGTTGATTTTAGAAAATTGGCAAAAGATTTAGCTAAGCATTATCACACAAGAATTGAATTAAGACAAGTGGGAGTTCGTGATAAAGCTAAAGAAATTGGTGGTTGTGGACAATGTGGAAGAGAGTTGTGTTGTAAAGGATTTTTAAAGGAGTTTAATAGTGTATCAATTAATATGGCCAAAAATCAAAATATTGCCCTTAATCCTAATAAAATAAATGGTATATGTGGTAGACTTTTATGTTGCCTGCAATACGAAGATAGTTGTTACAAAGAGTGTAGAAAAAAACTACCTAAAGTTGGTAAGATGGTTGAAACAGTTATTGGTACTGGTAAAGTATTAAGTGTTGATCCAATTAATATGAAATATAAAATGTTAAACGATAATAACGAAGTTGTTGAGTGTGAGGTAAATGATAGTACTAAATGATTTACTTAATTATAGAGGATACAAGATATATCAGGATACCGATATGTTTTGCTTTTCTTTAGATTCAATTTTACTTGCTAACTTTGTAACAATTAATAAAAATATAAGTAGAATTATGGATATAGGCTGTGGTAATGCGCCTATTCCTTTAGTATTAACAACAAAGACGAATGCTAATATTACTGGAGTTGAGATACAAAAAAATGTCTATAATCTTGCACTCGATTCAATTAAATATAATAAATTAGAAAATCAAATTAAAATTATTAATGCTGATATAAACGATCTATATAAGGATTATGAATCTGATTCATTTGATGTAATTACCTGTAATCCACCATATTTTAAAGTAAGCGATAAAACTAAACAAAATATTTCAGAATATAAAAAAATTGCAAGACATGAGATTAAATTAAAATTAGATGATATATGTAGAGTAAGTAAAAAATTACTTAAAAATAATGGCGTACTTGCTATAGTTCATAGACCAGATAGAATGATAGAAATACTTGAGTCTATGAAAAATAATAATATAGAACCAAAGAAAATACAGTTTGTTTATCCTAAAAATGGTGAGAATTGTAATTTAATACTAGTAGAAGGAACAAAAAATGGTAAGTCAGGTATTAAAATATTAGAACCATTAATTGTTCATAATGAAGATGGTAATTATAGTGATTCTGTATTAAAGATGTTTAGAGAGTAGGTAGAATATGAAAGAGAAGAAAGGAATAGTATACCTTATTCCTACACCAATAGGAAATATGGATGATTTAAGTAAAAGAACAATAGATACATTAAATTTAGTTGATGTAATATTTTGTGAAGACACTAGAAGTACTAATATTTTACTAAAGTATTTAGGATTAAAAAAGAAACTTATATCAAGTCATAAATTTAATGAAATTAGTAATAAAGATAAATTATTAGAGTATTTGGAAAATAATTTAAATGTAGGAATAGTTAGTGATAGAGGAACACCTGGAATAAGTGATCCTGGATATATTTTAACTAAGATTGCAATTGATGCAGGATATGATATAATTGCCATTCCAGGACCTACTGCTTTTGTACCTGCTTTAATTACATCGGGAATTATTTCCCAACCATTTTTATTTTATGGGTTTTTAAATTCCAAAGCATCACAAAGAATTAAAGAACTAGAACAATTAAAATATGAAAAAGCAACACTTATTTTCTATGAGGCACCACATAGATTAGAAGATACAATTAATGATATGAAAAATATTTTGGGAAATAATAGAATGATTTCTATTTCCCGGGAAATAACTAAAAAGTATGAAGAGACTATTCGTGGCACTTTATCAGATATATTAAGTAAGATTAAAGAAATAAAAGGAGAGTTTGTATTAGTTGTTTCGGGAAATAGTGAAAATGATAATATAGATGATATATCAATTGAAGATCATATAAATATGTATATAAATAATGGAGAAAGCATTATGAGTGCAATTAAGATGGTTGCAAAAGAACGTAATATGAAGAAAAATGAGGTATATAGTATATATCTATCTATGAAAGGAAATGATAAACAATGAAACTTATCGTAGGTTTAGGGAATCCTGGTAATGAATATAAAAATACAAGACATAATATTGGTTTTATGGTATTAGATAGAATTGCAGATTCTTATAACGAATCTTTTAACAAAGAAAATTTTTTTGGGAAATACTTTATGTCTAATATAAAAGGTGAGAAAGTTATTTTTTTGAAACCACAAAAATATATGAATTTATCTGGAGAGGTAGTAAGAGATTTTGTATTTTATTATAAAATAGATATTAAAGATATAATAATTATTATTGATGATTTAGATTTACCTACTGGTAAGATTCGACTTCGTACTCATGGAAGTAGTGGTGGACATAATGGACTTAAGAATATTTTTAGTAATTTAAATACAGAAAAGATAAAGAGAATTAAAATAGGTATTAGCAATAATAAGAACATAGATACTAAAGATTATGTCTTGGGAAATATTTCTAAAGAAGAAAAAGATATAATGGATGATGCTATTTCTAAAGTAGCAGATATAGTTATTGAATCACTAACTACAGATTTTGATGAATTGATATATAAATATAACTAGGTGATAATATGATGTTTTTTGATAAAAAAATTGATTTAAGTAAAAAAAATATAACTGGATTAACATCAGAGTTAAAAGGTTATTACCTTTATAAAAAATATACTGAATCTAAAAATTCGGTTCTTTTTGTGACTTCGAATTTATATGAAACTAATAATATATATCAAATAGTATTAAATTATACTGATAAAGTATTATTTTTTCCAATGGATGATTTTTTAACAAGTGAAGCTCTTGCAATTAGTCCAGAATTTTTATCATATCGTCTCGATACTTTGAATAGGGTAATAGAAGAAAATTATATTGTGATAACTAATTTAATGGGTTATTTAAGATTTTTACCTAATAGAGATACATATAAAAATAGTATAATTGATATTAAAACTGGTGATACATATAATATGCAAGATCTAATTAATAAATTATATTCACTTGGATATGAAAGAGAAACTGTTGTTTCACAAAGCGGACAAATAGCTGTTAGAGGATTTATACTTGATATATTTCCTTTTGAATCTAATAATCCAGTTAGAATAGAATTTTTTGATGATGAAATAGAGAAGATTAGTGAGTTTGATGTTAATTCTCAGTTAAGATACAAATATTTGGATAATATAAAGATATATCCTACTACAGAATTTATAGTAAATGTAGATGATGAAGTTAAATATTACATGTTACCTAAATATATAGATACTCAAAATATAGTTCAGTTTATGAATAATCCTATCGTATTTTTTAATGATTATAATGAAATATTTAATTCTTATAAACTTCTTACAGAAGAGATGATGAATTATAAAATAGAAAATGAACTTGATAAAAGTATTAAGTTTATGTATGAATTAGATGAAGTAAAATGTAATAATATATATTATTTTGATAGATATAATGAAAAAGAATTAATTGATTATAAAAGTAAATCTATTGATAATTTAAATTGGAATAATAATAGTGCGATAGAGTATTTAGAGAGAATGATTGCTAAAAAGTATACAATTATAATTGCACTTAACAATAAAATGACTGCAAGAAAGGTAGTTGAAAAATTAGAAAAATTACCTATTGTAGAAACTAATATGAATGATATTATTGAAAATCATATAAATATTGTTGTTCAGAAAATGAATAGTGGATTTCAAATTGATAAATACATTGTTGTATCAGAAAAGGAATTATTTAATAAGAAAGATATTAACTATATTTATAAAGCAAAATTTAGAATGGGAAATAAAATTAGAGATATAAATAAACTTGAAAAAGGTGATTATATTGTACATTTTATTCATGGAATAGGTATTTATCAAGGTATTAAAACTTTAAATAAAAATGGTTTAGAACGAGATTATATTATGCTTGAATATAGAGATAGTGATAAACTATACGTACCTGTTGAAAAAATAGATATGATAAGTAAGTATTCATCAAAAGATGATTACATTCCAACTATTAATAAATTAGGCTCTAGTGACTGGGCTAAAACAAAGTTAAAAGCAAAAAAAAGAGCTGAGGCTATTGCGATGGATTTACTTAAACTCTATACAGAAAGAGAAGCAGCAAAAGGATTTGCATTTTTACCAGATAGTGAAGAACAGGAGATGTTTGAAAGTGAATTTCCATATCAAGAAACAGATGATCAATTAAAAGCTACAAAGGAAATAAAAAAAGATATGGAAAAAGAAAAACCAATGGATAGACTTTTATGTGGTGATGTTGGCTATGGTAAAACAGAGGTTGCATTTAGAGCTGTATTCAAAGCAATAATGAATCATAAACAGGTAGTAATATTGTGTCCTACAACCATTTTATCTTCACAACACTATCAAAATGCAATCGAAAGATTTAAATCATTTTCTGTTAATATAGAACTATTAAACAGATTTGTACCTATGAAAAAACAAAAAGAAATAATTGATGGATTAAAAAGTGGTAAAGTAGATTTATTAATTGGAACACACAGAGTTTTAGGTAAGGATATTGAGTTTAAAAATCTAGGTTTATTAATAATTGATGAGGAACAAAGATTTGGTGTTAAACATAAAGAAAAAATTAAAAATTATAAAAATAATATTGATGTATTAACTTTATCGGCAACTCCAATACCAAGAACACTTCAAATGTCTATTTCAGGTATACGTGGATTATCATTAATAGAAACTCCACCAGTAGATAGATTTCCAGTTCAAACTTATGTGTTAGAAGAAAATAATTCAATAATTAAAGATGCGATATATAAAGAAATGGCTCGTGAAGGTCAAGTATTTATTTTATATAATAATATTGAAGATATGGAACAGAAACGAGTAGAAATTAAAAGTATTGTACCTGAGACTAGAATTACTTATATTCATGGTAGAATGGATAAAAATGAAATAGAAAAAAGAATGTTTGAATTTCAAAATGGTGAATATGATGTTTTATTATGTACTACAATAATAGAAACAGGTATAGATATTCCATCAGTAAACACCTTAATTGTAGTAGATGCAGATAGATTTGGACTTTCACAACTATATCAAATTAGAGGAAGAGTAGGTCGTAGTAATAAAATTGCTTACTGCTATTTAATGTATCATAGAGGTAAAGTTCTTTCTGATATTGCAAAAAAAAGACTTAGCGTTATTAAAGATTTTACTGAACTAGGAAGTGGTTTTGCAATCGCGATGCGCGATTTATCTATTCGTGGTGCGGGTGATTTACTTGGTGGTGAACAATCTGGTTTTGTTGATAGTGTTGGTGTAGATATGTTTTTAAATATGTTAAATGATGAAGTTAACATACTAAAAGGTAATAAAGTTACTCATGATACTAAAGAACAACCTTTAATTGAGGTATCAAATAATATATCTGATGATTATGTTGAAGAAGAAGATTTAAAAATTGAAATTCATAAGAAAATTAGTGAGATTGATTCAATAGATAAACTAATTAGCTTAAAAGCAGAATTAGAAGATAGATTTGGTAAATTAAATGAAAGAATAATTATTTATATGTATGAACAATTATTTGAAAAAAAGGCTAAAGAGTTAAATATAACTAATATTAAACAAACTAAAGAAAGCGTTATAATTACACTACCAAAAGAATATAATGATACTTTAGATGGTGATAAATTATTTGTAGATGTACTATCTTTAAATAGAAATTTTAGATTCTCTATGAAACTAGGTATGATTACTATAGAACTTCCTATAAATATGTTAGAAAAGCATTATATATATTATTTAAATGATTTATTAGATACAATAAAAAATGATAAAAAAGTAAAATTATAGAATAAAAAATAGTAAATCCTCCAAACTAACTTTAGAAGGAGAGATTTATGAAATCAACAGGAATAGTAAGAAGAATTGATGAATTAGGAAGAATAGTAATACCTAAGGAAATTAGAAATAACCTGCGACTTAGAAGTGGTGAAAATATAGAAATATATACAGATAACGATACTATTATTTTAAAAAAATTTTCTATGGTTAATAAAATATCAGATTTAGCTCAAGAATTAACTGATGCAATACATACCTTTTTAAAATACAATATATTTATTACAGATATGCATACTATCATATCCGCATCAGGGAATAAAAAGAAAGAATTACTTAATAAAAATTTAAGTGAGTTTATGATAGAAAAGATTGAGAAAAGGGAAAAGATGTTTGAAGGTCATATAAAAGATATTGAGATATTAGAAGGAAAAACATATACTTGTAGTTATTTGACTAATCCAATTATAAAAGATGGGGAATGTATAGGTTTAATTGTTATATTTTCAGAAAAAGATAAACTTACATTAGATGAATTACATATAATAGAAATAGTTTCATCGTTCATTTCCAAGTATCTTGAAGAATAAAAATAGATATGTTATAATATGCTCGAGTTAGGGCGTAGTTTAAATAATCACGCTTTAGTGATTGTTTTTGTTAGGAGGAATACTATGAAAGATAAGTTTTATATATCAACTGCAATTGCTTATACATCGTCTAAACCTCATATAGGTAATACTTATGAGATTGTACTAGCTGATGCGATTGCAAGATTTAAAAGATTAGAAGGTTATGATGTTTATTTTCAAACTGGTACTGATGAACACGGACAAAAAATAGAAGAAAAAGCAAAAGATGCAAGTATTAATCCACAAGAATATGTAGATAAAGTAGCATTAGAAGTTCGTCAGATTTGGGATACTATGAATACTAGTTATGATAAATTTGTTAGAACTACTAATCCTAATCATGAAAAAGTAGTACAGAAGATATTTAAGAAATTATATAATCAAGGAGATATTTATAAAGGAAAGTATGAAGGATTATATTGTACTCCTTGTGAATCATTCTTTACAGAATCACAACTTGTAGATGGAAAGTGTCCTGATTGTGGTCGAGAGGTTACTAAAGCTAGTGAAGAAGCATATTTCTTTAAACTAAGTAATTATTCTGATAGATTAGTAGAATATATTGAAAAACATCCTGATTTTATTCAACCGGAAAGCAGAAAGAATGAGATGATTAATAACTTTATTAAACCAGGATTACAAGATTTATGTGTATCTAGAACTTCATTTAGTTGGGGGATTCCTGTTGATTTTGATTCTAAACATGTTGTATATGTATGGATTGATGCATTAAGTAATTATATTACTTTTTTAGGCTATGATCCTGATGGTTCATCAGATAAATTTAAAGAATATTGGCCTTGTGATATACATTTAATTGGTAAAGATATTTTAAGATTTCATACGATTTACTGGCCAATTATGTTAATGGCATTAGATTTACCATTACCTAAAAAAATATTTGGTCATCCTTGGATGCTTACTGGTACTGATAAAATGAGTAAGTCTAAAGGAAATATTGTATATGCCGATGATTTAGTTAATACTTATGGTGTTGATGCAGTTAGATACTATATGTTACATGAAATGCCTTTTGCAAATGATGGAACTTATACCGATGAATTAATGGTAGAAAGATATAATTCTGATTTAGCAAACATTCTAGGAAATCTAGTTAATAGAACTATATCAATGTCTAAAAAGTATTTTGATAATATAGTTCCGGAAGTAGATTCTATAGAAGATATAGATAATGATTTAAAAAATGTTGTATTATCAGCTAAAGATAATGTAAAAAAATGTATGGATGAACTTAGAGTTGCTGATGCAATAGACGCTGTATTTGAAATATTTAGACGTTCTAACAAATACATAGATGAAACTATGCCCTGGGCACTTGCTAAAGGAGGAAATACTGCAAGATTAAAAACAGTAATATATAACTTACTTGAATCAATTAGAGTAGGTGCGGTATTATTAAGTCCGTTTTTACCAGATACATCAGAAGAAATATTTAAACAATTAAATACAAAAAATAATGGATATAATTCAATTGATAATTTTGATGGATTAGATTCTGATATTAAACTTAATGACCCATCTCCATTATTTGTAAGAATTGATAAAAGTGTAAACTAATGTGTAAAATGTTGTAATAAGTCGATTAAAAATTACTAAAAACCTTTGATATGATAATTATAATATGGTATATTTATCAAGGATAAGGAGAGAATATGACAACAGATGAGATTAGTAAGAGAGTATTTATTCTTTTATTAGAATTAATGACTTTCTTAGTATTAGGTAGTTTCGTTGTTAGTTTTAATATATTACATTTTGTTTATCTGCTAATTTTATATAGTTATGTATATAGAATATATAAAAGTCAGAAAATTGTAAAATAGTTATACTATATTAGATTAATATGGTATAATTTTTTTGTAAGGAAGTGATGAAATGATTGACACACATTGTCATATAGATTGTTGTGAAAATATAGAAGAGATAATAAATAGTTTTGATGGAATAATTATAACTAGTGGATATGATGATAATTCTAATCTAAAGGTAATAGATTTGGTAAATAAATATACTAATGTGTATGGTACACTAGGTATACATCCAGAAGAAGTTGATAATGACTATAATATAGATATAGTTAGAAACAATTTAGATAATCCTAAAATAGTTGGTATTGGAGAGATAGGACTCGATTATCACTTTACTAAAGATAATATAGATAAGCAAAAAGAATTATTTATTAAACAATTAGATATTGCAACCACTAACAATCTACCTATAGTCGTTCATAGTAGAGATGCGATAGAAGATACATACAATATACTTAAAAACTATAATTTAAAAGGAAGTATTCATTGTTTTTCATCTAGTTTAGAAATTGCGAGAAAGTTTATAGATTTAGGTTATAAAATAGGAGTAGGTGGAGTAGTTACTTTTAAAAATGGTAAGAAGTTAAGAGAAGTAGTAAATGGTATTGATATAAAAGATATTCTAACTGAAACAGATAGTCCTTATCTTAGTCCAGAACCAAATAGAGGTAAAGAGAATAATCCTAGTAATGTATATTATGTTATAAAAGAAATTTCTAATATTAAAGGCATAAGTGAAGATGAAGTTAAAAGTATAACTATGAAGAATGCAGAAGATGTATTTAATAAAATGAAAGGAAATAAGTAGATGGACGAAAAAAGATTAAAGCATTCACTAGCAGTTGCTCGTAAAATGGTAGAAATTGCAACAAATAAAGGTATGAGTGAAGAGGAGATTAATAATTGCTTTCTAATTGGTTTTAATCATGATATAGGTTATGAGTATACAAAAAATGGATATAATCATAATAAAGTAGGAGGTGAACTTTTAAAGAGTACTGGATTTAAGTTTTGGAAAGAAGTATATTACCATGGAATTGTTACTGATGAATATGAACCTATATACTTAGATATTCTAAATCAAGCAGATATGCAGATA
>CADCIZ010000024.1 GCA_902801685.1 uncultured Erysipelotrichaceae bacterium
AAAAATATAGTTTTTGAAGTCTTTTGGCGTGGGATTCTTTTCCAAATTTAATTTTTTTTATAAAAGCTATTGACTTTTAATAGTTAGCCTTTCTTTCTAAATACCTAATCTTCCCTCTACTTATATTATTCAACAAAACTTTTAAATTTCCTTCTTTTTTTACATAAAAATACAAAAAAACTATATTTTTTAGGATTATATTACCTTAAATATAGTTTTATTTTGCTTTTAATCTTTCTGCAAGTAACTTTACTTTATTAAATCTATGATGTAAACCTGATTTAGTAATACTAACTCCTGTTTCCATAGTCATTATTTTACTTAATTCTGCTAAAGATTCTTCTGGATACTTTATACGATAATCACATGCTTCTTTAATTTTATCATCAAGAAGTTCATAAGCATCACGCTCTTTAATATAATTAATATCATCTATTTGATTTTTCGCACTTTGTATAATCTTATCAACATTAGCTTGTTCACAATTATTAATTCTATTTATATTGTTATTTCTATTTCGATATATTCTAATATTCTCATAGTATAAAAGCGCATTAGTAGCCTTAATAATACGTAAGAAATCAGTAATCTTCTCTGATTCTTTTATATATATTATATATCTAGATTCTCTTTTTAATATCTTACTATTAAGATTATAACTATCTAGAATATCATTAATAAAATTAGAATACTCTTCATTATCAAATGAAAACTCCATATGATACTGTGATGTTTTTGGATCATTCACACTGCCACATGCTAGAAATACACCTCTAATATATGCTCTTTTAGTATCTTCATCATCTATTAAATAACTATTAGGAATTATTGTATTTAAAGATAAGTCTTCAATTATTAACTCACTATTCTTATATACTTCTAAACCATATATATAATTCTTATTATAATTATATCCTTTTTTAACAGATACTCTAATTAATGCATCATAATTATCTTTAAGTCTATTAAATATAAGACGGGCAATCGCAACATTCTCAGTAGTTATATTTAGATTACTACTATTATCTATAGAATTTTTAAGAAGTCCAGATAACTCTGATATCTGTTCTAACTTTGATAATTCTAAAGATGCAAGTTCATTTTTTATTGTACTTGTAAATGACATCTAATCACCTAATTATTCATGACATAGAAAAATATATGAAATCCTAGTTTTAATGAATTATGTCTAATCATATTATTCGAAATTGTTACCAAGTCATCAGATATTACTTGTAAATCATACTTTTTAAAGTTATCAGAATCAAACTCTACTGGGTCTTTTTGTTCTAATGTTTTATATTTTTCAGCCATATTAGAATCAATATACCCATTGTTAGCTATAACTACATCTACTTTACGTTTTTTAAGATACTTATTTAACATCTTAACATGATCTGTAACACTAAAGCCATCAGTCTCGCCTGGTTGTGTTACTATATTACAAGTATAAAGTATCTTTGCTTTAGATTTAGCTAAAGAATCTATTATATCATCACATATTAAGTTAGGAATAATACTTGTAAATAAACTACCCATGCTAAGAACAATTAAATCAGCATCAATAATTGCGTCAATAGCATCACGAGTAGGAGTTGCTTTTTCTTTATAAAAAACTCTTTTAATAGGTCTTTTATCTTTAGTTAATTGCTCTTCTCCTTCAATAATAGTACCATCCTTCATCTCCCCCATTAAAGTAACATTGTCTTCTGTAAGTGGTACTACTTTTCCTTTTAAATTGAGTATTTTGCTTAATGCTTCTATTCCTTCAGAAAGACTACCTGTCATCTCTTCTACTGCAGTTAAAAGTAGATTTCCTACGGCATGACCGTTTAAATCACTAGTAGTTGAAAATCTATAATTAAATAATTTCTCTACTAATGGTTCAGTTTCTGATAAAGCTACAAGTACCTTTCTTATATCTCCAACTGCTGGAATATTAAATTCTTCTCTAAGTATTCCTGTGCTGCTACCATTATCACATACAGATACTATGGCAGTTATATCAACTGGATATTGTTTTAATCCATTAAGAAGGTAAGATAATCCTGTACCTCCTCCTAATACTACAACTTTTTTTCGCATATCATCACCTAAACATTAAATCTAAAATAACAGATATCGCCATCTTGCATTAAGTATTCTTTACCTTCAAGACGAACTTTACCTTTTTCTTTAACAATTTTCTCATCTTTATATTCTTCTAAATCTTTATAACTCATAATCTCAGCACGGATAAATCCACGTTTAAAATCTGTATGAATAATACCCGCACAATCAGGCGCTTTCATTCCATATTTAAAAGTCCAAGCACGAACCTCATCTGTACCTGATGTAAAGAATGTTTTTAATCCTAATAAACTATATGTAGCCCTAATTAATTTATCAAGTCCACTTGCATCTACTCCTAAATCACTTAGTAGTTCTTTTTTATCTTCTTCATCTAACTCACATAATTCTTCTTCAATTTTCGCACATACACTAATAACTTTAGATCCTTCATTATTAGCATATTCTTCTACTTGTTTTAAATACTTATTATCGGTATTTGCAAGTTCTTCCTCACTAAGATTTGCAACATAGATAATTGGTTTTGCCGTAAGTAAGTTATATGGTTTCATTATCATTAATTCATCTTCATCTAACTCTAAACTTCTTACCGCTTTATTATTTTCTAAACATTCCTTTAATTTATGTAATAACTCTACTTCTTTTAATGCTTCTTTATCTTTAGACATCTTTGCTTTCTTCTCTATTTTACCAAGTCTATTATCTACTATATCCAAGTCAGCTAGTATTAATTCTATTCCAATAATTTCAATATCTCTAATTGGATCAATATTATTTTCTACATGAATTATATTATCATCATCAAAACATCTAACTACTTCACATATAGCATCTACTTCTCTTATATGTGATAAAAACTTATTACCAAGTCCTTCTCCGTTTGATGCACCTTTTACAAGACCCGCAATATCAGTAAACTCAAAAGTAGTTGGAACTAAACTTTTTGGTTTATATAACTCATTTAAAAAATCTAATCTATAATCTGGCACCATTACTACCCCTACATTAGGTTCAATAGTAGCAAACGGATAATTTGCTGCCAATATATGTTTTTTTGTAATTGCATTAAATAAAGTACTCTTACCTACATTAGGCAATCCTACTATTCCAGCTGTTAAACTCATAATACATCTCCTTTATAACCATTAATATTCTACTATATTTTTAATGTTATTACAACAAAAAGAAGTCTTAAAATTATCATTCAGACTTCAAATCATCTAACATGTCCTATCTAATTAGTTATTAATTTATTATCTATTATTTTATCTATTTTTTTAATTTCAATAATATTCTTGTCATTGATTAGTATTCTTAATTCTTTTCTAGCAATACTATTTAATTTTTCTAAACGTTTACTTTGACAAATATTATTTTCAATCATACTTGCATTTAAAACTTCTAAATTACTTAATACGATTAAACGCAAAACATCTGCATAATCTCTAATATTTCCTTTTAAACTAGGATTATTATCTCTCCATTCTTTAGACGTCATACCAAATAAAGCAACATTTATTATATCTGCTTCATTAGCATAAACAAATCTTTTTTGCTTTTCTGTAATTTTAGGAACTATATTTTCTTTAATACTATCTGTATGAATTCTATAATTAGTTTTAGAAAGCATTCTCCTTACAGACCATTCAATCTTTTCTTGATAATTTTCATTACTTTTAAGTCTCTTAAACTCTTTAATAAGATATAACTTAAATAAACTATCAATCCACGTCGCAAATTCCAAAGCAATATCCGAATGAGCAAAAGTACCTATACTATATTTACCTTTACTATATGTAATTCCTTTTGCATTAACTCTCGTACACCATTGACTTGGTGTCATTGTAAAAGATTTTCCAGCAGATACGTTTTTAATTTGGCTGAATTCCGCCGAATTAAAATCATCATTACTAAGTTTTTCCCATAATACTAAAAATTCTATAGTATCATAATTACTTAACCATTTCTTTATAACATCAGATGGCGCATCTGGATTTTTATACCTTGCTAAATCTGTTAAAGAAATATAATCATCATCACCTATTCTCATTACTCTAATTTCATTATCATTTACATTCATAACTGTTGTAATATTACTATTCATTCAAATATCTTCCCTCCTTTTATCAGTCTTATCTTCAATCAAAAGAAAATATTATTTTTAATTTTTCACTCACCACCCATCTAAATCTTATAATAATACTCTTTTGCTTCTATTAATATTATTCAACAAAACTTTTTAATTTCTTTCTTTTTTTGATAAATTTATTAATATTTTTTATTATCACAACAAAAAAAGGTATTTTATATACCCTAATTAATGTCATATTCTTTTATAGACACTGCTCAACACACTATTTCTTTTCCCCTATAATGACATTACACTATAATTATACCAAGTACAAAAATTGATACAATAGATATTATGAAAATAATTGGAGTAATTAACCAAATGAGTGTAAAGAAGTGTAAAGAAAACAATGTATTTTTAATCTACATTGTTATACTTGTATTAAATCCTAATGGAAGTCCTATTAAATACCAGCCAATTAATATTACAAAATAGATAAGTGTAAGTAGTATTATTGTTGGCATCATTTTCTTCATTGTACTAAATATACTTGTATTCATAGTTGAATCATGTTTATATAGAAAACCTATTGCAATTATCAAATATATATATATTGGTGAGAATAACTTTCCTACTGCATCTCCTGCTGCAAATATTGCTTGCGCAAATGATGGCGTAATATTCGCACGCATTAGTATTGGAACAAATATTGGGGCAATCAAATTCCATTTTGTAAGTGTTGTTGGAACAAGTATTGATATAAATATGATTGCAATAAAAACTACAAATAATAATGGTACACCACCAAAGTTTAAACTACCTATAAAGTCAACTACATTAGTTGCAATTACACTACCGATATTAGACCATTCTAGTAATCCTAACATAATTGATGAGAAGAATAATAATACAAAGATATATCCAGTATTTTCAAATGATTTAGTAAGTGAATTAGTAGTGTCATTACTATTTCTAATATTACCTGATATTCTACCATAGATATAACTACATATTATAGTTAATCCAACTATTATAAGCATAAATCCATTCCCAAATGCTGAATCAGTTCCAAATAATCTTGCAACATATACTTTATATGTATCATTAAGTAATATTCCAGATAATGGTAATCCTGGAATTATTGAATAAATAACTACCGCAAGAACAATTCCACCTACTATTAAAGAAGTATATAATGCTTTTTTAGATAAATTATATTTTTCTACTTCATCATATCTTAAAAACTTCTTTACTAGTAACTTTTCTATTAAGAAAGTAGCTGATATTGTTAGTATTAATACACTTACTATTGATATATAGAACGTTGAAAACAGATGATATGAATAACTAGTATCAATGCTAGTTGCTGATTTAGTAGTAATTAATCCTAACATATAGTCTTGATAATTAGGAACTATTCCTACACCATAACCTATAGTTAAACCTATAAACATCGTAATTATACCAAGTGCTGGATTCTTACCAAGTAACTTATATGCAACGCCTGCAAGTGGTATTAATAATGCATAACTGTAATCACCTAGTATGGTTGCTATAATACCAATGAATACAAAGATTAAAGTAACATATCTTGATTTAAATTTAGTAAGTGGTCTTAGTATATGTTTTAAAAGCCCACTTGCTTCTAATATTGATACCACCATTAATGACATTATAATATAGATAATTGAATCCATTAATGAAAAATTAATAATAGAATTATTTAATAAATACTTAATTCCTTCTTTACTAAAGATATTATTAACTGTAACAATCGATGTTTCAAGAGTACCTGCTTCTGTAATATTTCCACTAACTTTAAACAAATTTAGAATAAAACTAACTAAAGCAATTACAAAACAAAGAAAAATAATTGTTACAATTGGACCTTGTTTTTTTAAATTTCTTTTAAATTTATCTTTTTTTATTGCCATAATGCCTCCTAGATATTTACTACTTTCTTTAATTTTTTATTAAAATCTATTCTAGATAGCATAATAGATCTCCCACAATTATTGCACTTAATCTTAATATCCGCACCCATTCTAATTATTGTCCATTCATTAGTTCCACATGGATGCTGTTTTTTCATAATAACTATACTACCTAATTTATAACTTTGCATTATGAATCACCACCTGTTTATATGGAATAGTAATATTATTCTTATTAAACGTATCAACTATTTTTCTTTTTAACTTGCGTGATAAAGTAATAGAATTAGAGAAATCAGATTTAACTACCAATCTAAATTTTAATCCAGACTCTCCTATTTCGTTTAATCCAAGCACATCACATTTTTTTACTCCAGCCTCTTCACTAAAATCAGTACATATATCATTAATAATCTTATCAACTTTGTCTAACTTAGAATCATATGATACTTCTACATCTACTATAGCAATTGAATCATCCATACTATAATTAATTAACTCAGTTATATTTCTATTAGATATAATCTTAGTCTCACCCGTATATGCACGAATTCTAGTTGTACGAAGAGAAGTTGCAACTACCTCACCTTTAAAAGAAGATATCTCTATCCAATCCCCAATACTAAATAATCCTTCTAAAACTATCGAAAAACCAGATATTAAATCCTTAAGCAAATCTTGCAAAGCAAGGCCAATAACTAAACTAAATACACCAAGCGATGCAATAAAAGATTTAGTATCAATACCAAATTCTTCTAAAACAATAGTTAATGCAATAAAAAGAATAAAGAATCTAACAATATTACTAATTAGATTAACAATACTCTTTTGTCTTTTAATAGGTACTTTATTAGTTTTAATAAATATTAATTTACCAACTATTTTTTTAGATATAGAAACTAGTATTAAAGAAATTAATATTACAGATAATACCTTTATTAAACTATAATTAATAGACATTACATATCTCCTAAATTAATTATTTCAAGTATTCTATTTAAATCAGCAACATTAGTAAATGATATTTGTAATTTATTATCTTTAATCTTTACTTTCGTATCTAATTTATCTTTTAAAGCCTCTTCTATATGTGCAAACTCACTACGAGATGGTATTCTTCGTCTTACATTCTTTACTTTTTTTTCAGTCTCTTGCGACTTTTCCTCAACATTTCTAACTGGAATTTTCTTATCTACTATTTCATGCGCCATCTCTATAATTTTTTTATCAGATTCTAACTTACTAAGCACACGAGCATGTCCCATACTTAATTTTTTTTCTACAACCATATCTTGTACTTCATTAGGTAATCTAAGAAGGCCTAAAATATTAGTAACATGGCTTCTACTTTTACCTACCTTCGCACTTAATTGTTCTTGTGTTAGATGAAGATTATCAATCATAGATTTATATGCTTTTGCTTCTTCAATTGCGCTAAGATTCTCTCTTTGCAAGTTTTCTAAAAGTGCAATCTCCATCATTTGTTCATCATTTAAATTACGAATGATTGCTGGAACTTTATCAAGTCCTGCAAGTTTAGATGCACGAACCCTTCTTTCACCTGCAATAATTTCGTATCCCTTAATACTTTTCTTTATAATGATTGGTTGAAATACACCGTGTTCCTTAATAGATAAAGCTAAATCTGCTAATGCTTCTTTATCAAATACCTTTCTTGGCTGGTAAGGATTTGGACGAAGTTCAGAAATATTAACTTCAATTATTTCCTCCTTATCAGTTGTCTCATATACCTGTTTTTCAAAATTTTGTAAATCTAAATTTTCATTATTAAACAATTGTTCTAGTCCAATTCCTAGTGCTCTTTTTTTAGTCTCCATTTCTTGCAATCACCTCTTTAGCTAAATTAATATACGCTTCAGTTCCTCTACTTTTAGAATCATATGCATGGATTGGTTTTCCATGACTTGGTGCCTCTGATAATCTAACTAATCTTGGAATAATTGTATCATATACTTTATCTTTAAAATAACTCTTAATTTCTTCTACAACCTCTAATCCTAAATTAGTTCTATTATCAAGCATTGTAAGTAATACACCTTCTATATCAAGTGTTGAATTCAACTTCTTCTGTGCAATCATAATAGTATTTAGAAGTTGCATAATACCTTCAAGTGCGAAGAATTCACATTGTACAGGAATAATTACACTATCAGCTGCAGCTAACGCATTTGTTGTGATTAAACCAAGAGATGGTGGACAATCTAGAATAATATAATCAAATACATCTCTAATTTTTCCAACTTGATTTTTTAGTTGTAATTGAGCAACAAACTCAGGATTTTGTCTTGACATATCCATAAGTTCCATATCAACACCTGCTAAATTTATTGAAGCAGGAATTACATATAGATTCTTAAATGGAGTTTTAATTACAACATCCTTTAAATCAGCTTTATCAACTAATAATTCATATACACTTGCTTTGTTTTCTCCTTTATTTATTCCAACACCAGTAGTACTATTTCCTTGCGGATCCAAATCAATTAATAATGTTTTTTTCCCAAGCAAACCTAGGGAGGCTGCTAAATTTATACTAGAAGTAGTCTTACCTACTCCTCCTTTTTGATTTACAAACGCTATTATTTTTGCCATATAATCACCTTTTTAAAACTTAATACCAATAATATATTATCACATTTTTTTAGATAAATCTATGATTTAAAAAATTTTAATAGAAAAATAAATCTATATCTTCTAAAACAACATTTATATAAGTCCTAAATTCAATACCACATATAAATTATTAAACAAAACCATACTTCGACAATATATCATAGACTATCTGTATATGATGTTTTATATACTTTCATGAGAAAATATAAGTAAGAAAAATTTTTAGGAGGAGTTTATGAAACAAGATATTTACAATACAATTGGTAAGAACATCCAAAAGTATAGAAAGAATAAGGGAATGAGGCAACATGATCTTGCACAAAGTTTGTTTTTAAGTGATAGTTTTATTGCAAAACTAGAATCAAAAACAAGACAAACTATTTCAATTGATACCCTAGAACAAATTGCAGAAGTTCTTGGTGTAGATATTACAGTGTTCTTTGATAAAAGCGTTTTCGATAATAAATAAAAAGAGAGTTCAGTTCATTCATTCAAACTCTCTTTTTTTATTTCTCTATGTCATCATAAAATGGATTTATCCTCTTAACCTTTGCTTTATCTTTATTACATTCACTGTTTCTTAAGTCTTTTAGTGATGAAACATCGTACACTTCATTGTTAAATTCATAGAATTTTTTAACAACATACTCCTTCATAAATTCTTGATGGATAATATCATTAATCACATTACTATTTTTTACAGTATCTAAAAACAATAATTCTTCTCCATCCTTTAGATCTTTAACAATTATATTTTCATATACATTCGCACATAAATATTTCAACCACTTATCAATATCATAATTCATTGAACTAGACTTAATTATTTTAAGTGTATTTTTAATTATGTCATCAAATGTATATTTACCATTATATGATTCTTTAATCATATCTTCAACTATCCTTAATGTAATATTACCAATTTCAATACTCTTTAATTCTTCATTATTATAATATAAATTATAAAATCTTTTAAACATCATAATACTAAATGGACATATCTTGATTAATTCATTTACTTTATTACTTTTTATTGTTTTTAAATGTATTAAATCCTTACCATGCTTATCTAAGTTTAAATACATATAAAATATATCTATTATTTCATATATATAATTATCAAATATTAAAGCAACATCACTTACATCATTAATTTGACCAAGTATATTATAGACATTAATATATCTTGTATCTTCATCAATGTAATAATCGTCAGAATCTACAACATCAATATATGAATTCATATATTCATAAAATATTCCCGATAAATATAATTTAATATATTTAATATCTTCCAAAATACCAATATTATAAACAGCAGATAATCCATTAATAACTTCAGATTTATTAATAATTAAATTTTGCAGTTCATCTATGTCATCATAATAGTTTTGCAAGTTATCATCTATAATTTTATATAAATCATTAAATTTTGAATCTTCATCATTTATATCGTTAATATAGTAATAATCTCTTATTCTATTATTAGTATTAATATAACTAGTTACATCTTTTACTCTATCATTACATAACTTTTTAGCAATCTTTTTATCTATACCTAAGTTATCCACATAATGATAAAATAATCTATCATACTCACTATCACCATCTAAAATAGATTTAATTTTAACAATATAATTATCATCAATCACACTAAGTACTCTTTTTAATTCTAATAACAACTCATCAATTTTTTCCATATTAATCCCCTGCAATCTCATTATAATACAAATTTATACTATTACAACAAAAAAAGTTACCAAAATTAGTAACTTATGCTTTTTTACTATCATGTTTCTTTCTAAGTTCAGTATTTAATATCTTTTTTCTAAGTCTTATGTGAAGTGGTGTTACTTCAACAAGTTCGTCAGAATTAATATAATCAAGTGCATACTCTAAAGTAATCTCACGAGGTCTTTTTAATACAACTGTATGATCTTTTCCAGCACTTCTTGTATTAGTTAAATTTTTCCCCTTTACAACATTTACAGCAAGATCATTTTCTCTTGAGTGTTCTCCAACTATCATACCTTCGTATATTTCTTCTCCAGGTTCTACAAACATTATACCTCTATCTTCAAGCGCACCTAAAGCATACGCTGTAGACTTACCATTTTCCATAGATACAAGCACACCTAGTTTACGCTCGCCAATGTCTACTGCCTCGTATGGACGATATTCTTTAAATGAATGATTCATAATTCCATAACCTTTAGTTGTAGTCATAAAATCAGTAGAAAATCCAATTAATCCACGAGATGGAATATCATAAAGTAATCTAGTTTGTCCATTAACATTACTCATATTAATCATTACCGCACCACGAGTACCAAGTTGTTCAATAATGCTTCCAACACACTCTTCAGGACACTCTATTTGTAATTCTTCATAAGGTTCACATTTAACACCATCAATATCTTTTATTATAACTTCTGGTTTAGAAACTTGAAGTTCGTATCCTTCACGACGCATATTTTCAATTAAAATACCCAAATGAAGTTCACCACGACCTGATACAGTCCATGATTCATTGTCATATGGTTTAATCTTTAAAGATACATCTCTTTCAGTTTCCTTAGTAAGTCTTTCTTCAATCTTACGAGCAGTAACTAACTTTCCTTCTTTACCACAGAATGGACTTGTATTAACACCAAAATTCATCTGTAATGTAGGTTCATCTATTCTAAGTAGAGGTAGTGCTTCTTCGCTACCTATTTCACATACAGTTTCCCCTACCGAAATATCTGGAAGCCCTGCAATAGCAACAATATCTCCTGCTTCTACTTCTTCAATTTCTATTCTTTTAAGACCTAAGAAACCATATAGTTTCGCAACTCTAAATTGCTTAATAGAACCGTCAACACGTACACAACTAACCATTTGATTAACCTTAATCTTACCACGTTTAACAAGACCTATACCAATTCTACCTACAAAGTCATTATAATCTAGTAATGCTGGTTGAAATTGTAATGTACCTTCACTTACCTTAGGATCAACCGCATTATCAATAATTAAATCAAGTACCTTAGTCATATCCTCTTCTTGAGTAGCAGGATCAGGTGAGAAACTAGATGTTCCATTAACTGCAGATACATAAGCAACAGGAAAATCTAAATCATCAATATCTGCACCTAAATCAATAAACAACTCCATTACCTCATCTACAACTTCCTTAGGACGAGCCGCAGGCTTATCAACCTTATTAACAACAACAATAGGTTTAACGTGAGCTTCCATTGCCTTCTTAAGTACAAACCTAGTCTGAGGCATAGTACCTTCATAAGCATCAACAACTAAAATTACATTATCAACCATATTCATAATACGTTCAACTTCACCACCAAAATCAGCATGACCTGGTGTATCAAGAATATTAATACGATAATCCTTATAATTAATAGCCGTAGTCTTAGCAAGAATAGTAATACCACGTTCTCTTTCTATATCATTAGAATCCATCACACGTTCCTGTACAGCTTCATTATCTCTAAAAGTACCAGATGCTTGCAACAACTTATCAACCAAAGTTGTTTTACCATGGTCAACATGGGCAATAATAGCAATATTTTTCTTTTTCATAAACTAACTCCTTTTTCACACTTTGTCCATTATACCACAAATCAAAAAAAAGTAAAGTTCTAAATATTACCTTTACTCAATATTTACAAAAAAAGACACATTACTCCAATGTATCTCTATCATTTCCTTTTTTTGAAGCTTCATAAACTTTAATATTATATTTGTTATCAATAGTTAAAAGTAATATTTTTGAAAAATTATTATATCCTTTCACTTTTAGTTGCTGTATTAACCATTCTTCATCTTTTCCTATACTTTTTAAGTTTTCTTTCATTATTTTTCCATCAATTATTATATTAGAACACAATCCTTCGCTCTTAACTTTAAGTTTCATATCTTCAGGAGTTACAGGTCTACTATCTGATTTTGGTAATATACTAATATCACCACTTGCTTCTAATATTGCATATTCTATCTTACTTATATCAAAGTATCCATTTATTCTACACTGTTCTAATATATCATTTATATCTAACCTATACTTATTTAAATTAAATTTATTAAATTTACCATTGCTAATTATTATACTAGGAGTACCTATAAAGTATCTTCTGATTCTTATACTTTTCATAGTTAAATATGAAATAATATATGCAACTAATCCAAAGATAATAACTGCAAGTATTCCATTAATCTCTTTTGACTCTAAATTAATAGTCATTTCTGCTGCAAAGTTACCAATAGATATTCCAATAACATAATCAAATAAAGACATCTGTGATACTTGTTTTTTTCCTAATAACTTTGTTATTAAAAAAAGTGTTATTAAAGATAACATTGCCCTAATAAATACATCTAGTAACTCTTTAAAATCAATGCTCATAACATCACCATTATTAGTATTGATAATAATTATAAAAGTATACAAAAAAAAGAAAGTTTAAGCTTCTTTCTTGTTTAAACCATATTTACGGTTAAATTTTTCAATACGACCAGTTTTAGAAGCTGAATTTGATTTTCCACCAACATAGAATGGATGACACTTATCACATACTTCTAAATGAATTTCGCTTTTGTTAGATTGTACAGTAAATGTATTACCACATGCACAAATAACCTTAGTATCTACATAATCTGGATGTATATTTTTTTTCATTCTATCTCTCCTTCCGCCATGACCTAATTCGGCCATAGAAATTTAAGTACGTTCATATTTTAGCAAAAAAAAATGATTAATGCAACACTAATCATTACTTTTTCCAAATAATCTAAGAAGCCTTAAGAATAAGTTAATAAAATCTAAGTATAATTCTAAAGCTCCATAGATTGCTAGTTTATCTTCATCTTCAATGTTTCTAAAATTATTTTTTACTTTATTTATATCGTAGGCTATATATCCTAGGAATATAATTATCATTATTATAGTTGTTGCAAGGTCAAATGTTTCACTTTTAACAAATATATTAATAAATACACATATTAAACTTCCTAGTAAAGCCATCATAAGTATTGAACCTAGTTTAGATAAATCAATCTTGGTAAAATATCCAATAAGTCCAAATAATAAGAATAATATTGATGTTATAAAGAATACATAAATAATTGATTCTATTGAATAAACAATAAATATAGTTGATACTGTAAGTCCGGTTAATAATGAATATAATATAAATAGTATCCTTGCACTCATCAAACTTAGTTTATGTATTCTAAGTGATAAAACGAGTACTACAACTATTTCTGCTACCCAAACAATTAGATACTTCTTACCAGAAAATAAGTTATACATCATTGTATCATTCTGAGATAAAAAGTATGCAACACCAAATGTTACCATCAATCCTAGAAACATCCATAAAAACATCTTCGATAAAACTCTATTCACATTACCACCTCTCTTGATATAATTTTATACTATTTTTCATTTTTAGTAAAGTCCTTTATTAAATCGAGTAAATCATTCTTATAAACTAAATTAGTTTTATATTTATTACAAATTAACTTCATCTTATTATATAAATAATCTTTATACTTATCATTAGTATTATAATCAAATATAACTATTATATTTTCTTTAGTTATATCTCTAATACTTTTTAATATACCTTCATATTCTGATACAAATGAATCTAAATAATCAAATGGTTCTAAACTAGATTTTGTCATATACATTAAATCATTATGTCCAATATTTAATACAATATATTTAGATTTAATAAATAGATTATTAATTGTATATTTATTATTCTTATAGGTTATATCTTTATTATTAATAATATCATTATATGTATCAATTAGTCTATAATTATTAGTATTTTTATAATAAATATAATCTTCTAATCTATTCTTTCTAGACAGATACTTAACAGATTTATCGCCGATAATAACATTATCGCTAATTTCAAAATATATTACCTTTTTATTTGTATTTACAAAGTATATCAAAACAACTATTAACACACATCCTACTAAAAAAAGTATTTTTTTCATATTATCACCAAAAAAAGTAGCCATCACTACTTTATAATATGTCAACTAATTTAATATTTGCACCTACATTAGATAATTTTTCAATAATATTTTCATATCCACGTAATATGTGATCTACATTTTCAATCGTTGTAGTCCCATCAGCAATTAATCCAGCAAGAACTAAACAAGCTCCAGCTCTAAGATCAGTTGCGGTAACTTTTTTACCTTTAAGTTCACATGGGCCATAGATAAATGCTTTATCATCATTAATTTTAATCTCTGCTCCCATCTTATTTAAATATTGAACATTTTGAAATCTTCTTTCATATACAGTTTCATGTACCTCACTAATTCCTTTACACTGTGTAAGAAGAGTTGTGATTGGTTGTTGCAAATCAGTTGGAAAACCAGGATAACCTAATGTCTTAATCTTAGTTTTCTTATATTTATCTTTCTTTGAAACTATCATATAATCATTACCTTCTTCAATGTCAACCCCAATTTCAATTAATTTAGAAGTTAAAGATTCAACGTGCTCTGGAATGATATTACTTATCTTAAGTTTATCTCCTGCTAACGCACCAGCAATTATATAAGTACCAGCTTCTATTCTATCAGGTATTACTTCATGCATACATTTATGTAATTTATCTACACCTACTATTTTTATCTGACTAGTACCTGCTCCTCTAATTTTAGCTCCCATGTTATTTAGGAAGGTAGCAACATTTACAATCTCTGGTTCTTTAGCAGCATTCTCAATAATAGTAGTACCTGTAGCTTTTACAGCAACTAATATAGTATTAATAGTTGCTCCTACACTAGGCATATCTAAATATACATATCCACCTTTTAACTCTTCTGCTGTAATAGTATATTTATCACCATCTTCTAAAACACTTGCACCTAGCGCTTTAAATCCTTTTAAAGTTTGATCAATTGGTCTTGCTCCTATTGAACATCCCCCAGGAAAATACATTTCAACTTTCTTATATTTACCAAGTAAAGCAGACATGAAATAATATGATGCACGTAATTTTTTAGAAATTCCTTTAGGTATTTCTTTATTTACGATGCTTGATGAATCTATTATAATTGCATCTTCTTCTCTTTTAACACCTGCATTTAAATACTCTAGTATCTCACTCAATGCGTCAATATCTGATATATTTGGCACATTAAAAATAGTGGCTGTCTCATCACATAGAATAGCAGCAGGAATTAAAGCCACCGCACTATTTTTTGCTCCACTAATCTTTATCTCCCCAGTTAATGTATTACCTCCTGTAACTTTAATTTGTTTCATATTTACCTCCGACTTATAACTAATATATTTTATGTTTAATGCCTAATTGTGTGTTAAACACGATGAATACTACCAAGCAGTTCACATTTATTACGAACACACTCTTTTAATGTATCCTCACCCATTTTTATAACTTTTCTAGGATCATAAGATTCATCTGTTTTAATTTTTTCTCTTAAAGAATTACTCCAAGCAATCTGAAGTTCTGTATTAAAATTAATTTTACATATTCCACAACTAATTGCTTTTTTAATTTGCTCATCATATATACCAGAACCACCATGTAAAACAAGTGGTAAATTAGTAAGTTTACTAATCTCTTCCATTCTATCAAAATTTAACTTAGGCTCTCCTTTATATAATCCATGTACACTACCTAGTGCAGGAGCAAGAAAGTCAATACCTGTATTTTGCGATAATCTTACACTCTCACTAACATCTGCATATACAATTCCATTATTGTTATCTAAATTTTCTCCACCTACACGGCCTATTTCTGCCTCAACTGACACATTTTTACTCTTTGCATAAGCAACCACTTGTCTAGTAATGTCAATGTTTTTATCAAGTGGATACTTAGATGCATCAATCATAACTGAAGTAAAGCCAGCATCAATTGCATCCTTACATACTTCATAACTACTACCATGATCTAAATGTAAGCAAACTGGAATAGTTATATTTAGGTAATCGATTAAATCAACTACCATATCATAAATAGTCTTAAAACCACCCATATATTTCATTACGCCTTCACTAACCCCAAGTATAACAGGAGTTCTAAGTTTTTCACACTCTTCAAGTATAAACCTTGTCCATTCTAAATTATTGATATTAAAATGCGGAACAGCATATTTCTCTTTCTTTGCACTATTCAACATCTCACATGCATTTACAAGCACATAATCACCTCTAAAATACCTATAACAATTATATCATTTTTTATAATAGATATAAACTATTTTTTATAATATTTATTAACAAAGAATATACAAAATATTATTATATTGATTATAAGACATAAAAAATAGTAATACTCTTGCATTTTATATGAAAAAGATGTATTTTAATTATAATATTTTTAACAACATTATTAAGGAGGAAAATTTATGAATGATAGAATGATTATTTCTTTGCCAATATCACCATACGACAAAATGTCTGTTGGTAGGATGACTACACCAATACTGGGAGAATCAATATCTAAATCAATGAATTGTAAATTTATTATGGCGATTAACGTACTAAATAGTTATAAGAATAAAAACTATAGTGGTTTTATTAATCTCATGAATAACTATAATATTAATCCTAATCAATATTGGATTGATAATCAACATGTTAAAGAAATGATGAATCAAATATACATTTTGAATGAAATGGGTTATATATGCGAAAAAGAAAAGAAAATAGTTAGATGTACTTGCGGAAAAGTAGAAATATCAAAAGATAATATTTCTACAATAAATTTAAAAGATTCATTATTTGGAATAAAAAATGATGAATATTACTGTAAATTTTGTAAAAGCAAATGTGTTATTGGCAATGAAAAAGTACTTGTTTTCGATTCGAAATTAGTTGATAAAACTAATATGAAATTTTATCCTGATTTTATAAATAAGGATAAAACTACTTTTGATAAAACTGTTGGAAATAATGATGTAGTTATATCTAGAAATAGAAGTACAGGTATTATTATTAATTATAAAGGACATAAATATAACTTAGATATTGATTTTTTATGGCAAAACTATTTAAGCTTATTTAAAGAAAAAGAAAGAATTGTTATGTGTGGAAATCATCAATTATATCAATTATATATGGTTGGAATGTTAGAACAATGTTTTAATAACAATAACAATACAATATACCTGGCTACACCATACTTAGAGCAAAGTAAAGATGAATATGCTTTAAATAATAGAGCAATGTCTTTGAAAGTATTTAGTCTATTAATTTTAAAATGGGCAAAAAAGGAAAACACATTTGATAAATCTTTATTAAACTATATTAATTCAATGAATATTGATAAGAAACAAATGTTGTATGATATTATTATCGAAAAAATAGATACAACTGAAAACATAATTGATGATTTGAAATATGTATTAACAAAAAAATATAATTTTCAAAATGCTAATAAGGAATTAAAAAGGAGAAGAAGAAATGTATAGTATATTAATGTCAAAATTTAATGAAGGTTTCTATTTAATAGAAGAACAATTAAAAAAAATTATTAATAAAAATTCAAATATTGTAATAATCCCATGGAGTTTTGCAACTGAATTAAAATCTAAAAATATTGATGAATTCTTTGATGAAACAAAGAAAAATAGTTACTTAAATCATTTATATAGACTAGGCGTAAAAGAAAAAAATATTAAAATATTAGATTGCTATAATGATAATAAAGAAGATATGATTAAAGAAATTAATAATTCAAATGCAATAATTTTAACTGGAGGCAATCCAGAAATGCTATACAATAAAATAATTGAAAATGGTTTATTAGAAACATTACAAAACTATAAAGAAATTATTGTAGGATCATCAGCTGGTGCAGAACTACAATTAAAAAAATATTTCATTACAAGAAAAAACAATTATTATAAAAAATTTGCATGGTATGATGGTTTTGGAATTATAGATAATGATTTTTATTTTGATGTTCACTCTATAAACAAAGGAAGATATTTACCGTCATTAAAGAAAAGAAGTATTCATCTAAACAAAAAAATATATTGCTTATTCGATAACGGTAGTATTATTTATAATAGAAATACGAAAAAAATAGCTTGTTATGGTAAATATATATTGTTTGATGGAACTAAGTAATATATTTTTTTAAAGGAGATTAATTATGAAACTTAAATTTAACTATAATGAGTCAAAACCAACATATAATGAATATAATGAATTAATAGTAAAAATGAAGAAGATGAATAATCAGTTTTATAGTCTTGATTGTTTGTTTTACTCTCCATATAATTATGATAAAATGAAACACTACGAAAAAAAGAAAATAGAAATTATTAATCAAATGTTTAAAATAATAATTGCCTATTTTCCAAGTTTATCTAATACGCCATGTGCAATATATTTAAATGGAAGCTATGCAAGAGGAAACATAACTTCAGGAAGCGATATAGATTTAACGTTCTATTTCAATGAAAAAGATATTTCCAAATACCAACCAACAATTTATTTAATTCGATATGCTATAGCGAACATGCTTAATATAAATATTGTTCATGTGCATTCTTTTACTAAAAACTTTATTACGGAATATAGAAAAGAAAACAATCTAATTATTAAAGATCCTACGTTAGAAACAAAAATAATATGGAAAAACACTAATAATTGTCTTGAAATAAAATATCCAAAAAATCAAATGATTGCCGAAAGGGAATTTTGCGAAATTAATTCTATTAAAAATTTTGAGTTATTGAAAAAGCTCTATGAAAATCAACTAAAAAATTTACATCCGAAAGAATGGATATATACACATAAATATATTCATATTACAGATAAAAATTTTGATATTGATTATTTAATAAAAGTATTAGACAATAATTATAACAATTGTCAGAAAAACATAGCATTGAACAACATTAAGGAAGAAATAAATGATCTAATCAAAATAACTAATAACTATTACAACAGGTTGAATAAAACAGATATAATTGAATTAGCAAACTTCAATATGATTGGTAAAAGAAAAGTATCTATGTTAGTTCATGCATTCGCTACATATTTAAGATGGTATTATATCAGCAATAATTTATCAAATATACCAATAACATTAAACTTAGATGATTTGTTTAATTATAAAACAAATTTAGTTGATAAAAAACAAATTAATGCTATTAGTAATTCATACTGCTATTTTAGATATTTAATAAGTAAAATCGAAATATGGGCAAAGAAATATAATCATCATTTTGAACATAGAAGTAAAGAAATAATATATAAATCAAAGTTAGCTAGTGAATATAAAGAAATTTGGAATAGTAATTATTCACCAATCAGCGAACAAATTAAAGCATATAGAAATCTAATATCAAGTATTGAATATATGTTAGAACAATTAAAATAGTATTAAGAAACAGTTATTAAATTAACTTTTTCTTTTTTTATACCACATAAAGTATAGCGATTAAAATAAGCACAGCTCCTCCAATTAATGTAGATATTTTCCCAAATATTTGATTAATCTTTTTACCAACAAATAATCCAGTTAATGTAAAAATGAAACTAGTAATTGAAAATATTAAGCTACTTAATACAATATTTTTACTTATTGTATCTAATCCTAGTCCTACTGAAAAACTATCTACACTAACGGTCAGTCCAAAGATAATCATACTATATAATTTCATTACTTTTAATTCTTCTTCTTTACGTATTGTATCTATAATCATTTCAAGTCCTATTAAAGTAAGTATTATAAATACAACAAAGTTACTTGCAACAGGTAAGAATGACATAAACTTACAATCTATAAAGTAACCTATCATAGGCATAAAAAAATGATATATTCCAACTATAATTGATAAAGTATAAATATCCTTCTTAGGTATATCTAAAGTACCATAAGCAAGTGATAATGAAAATGCATCCATAGATAGACTTACTGCAATTACTAGTATAATAAAAAGATTCATTTAACCACCTATTATATGGTATGAATCTTATTTTTATTTATTAAAAGTATTTATTCATAATTTCTTTTACCATAGTTGTATATTCAACATTTGTTGATTCTTCAGCTTCTATCATACAGATAGGTGGAAATAATACACACCACCAATTATTACCTTCACCATTACCTAAAGTAACTACTAACGATTCATACATTCCTTCTTTATATTCTACTCCTTTATACTCTTTTTTAGGAAAATAATTATAACCAAAATTAATATCAAACTTAGTATTATAATTAATATCTTTTAAGTATTTATCTATAGCTTTTGATAATGTAGGAATATTTTTTGTAATAGACTCTCTTGCTCTTTCTATACTATCTACATTATTCATTAAATTATACATATCATTAGTTACTATATCTTTTACATTCATCTTAACTTCTTGATCATATTCATCATTACTATTTGCAATTACTCTAACTCTAATTGCTTCTTTAGGTATTGTATATTTAGCAGATACAAAGTGTCCAATCATCATATAAACTACTATTACTATAATAAAATAAAGTACATATTTCATAGAATCCCTCCTACTTAATAATGTACCTTTTTGAAAGTTTTAAACAAAGTTATGCACATTTTTGTGCATAACTCAGAGAATTTGCTATTTCTACAAACACATTTATAGGTATAATTTCCGCTCTATCACTTAAGTTATACCCAAAATTGTGCATAACTTGTTCAATTAGTTCTAAATTATATCCTTTTAAGTTATTTCTTAGTGTCTTACGTTTATATTTAAAACTATCTCTAACTAGTTTAAAGAATAATTCTCTATTATCTACATTTAAAAGTTCTTCTTTCTTAGTAAACTCAACTACTATACTATCTACATTAGGAACAGGCATAAATACATTACGACTAACATCCATTAGTTTTTTTATATCAAAGTAATAGTTTAAATAAATAGATAAAGAGTTATAATCTTTAGTACCTGGTGTAGCTTTAAATCTTTCTCCTACTTCCTTTTGTACCATAAATACCATTTTATCAGGACTTAAATTATCATCTATTATCTTCATAATTATAGGAGTAGTTATATAATATGGTAGATTAGCAATAACCATTAATTTTTTATAATTATAATTTTTAATATCATTTAATACATCTCTTTTTAAGAAATCATCAAATATAATTTCATAATTATAATAATCTTTTAAATTATCTCTTAGTATTGATTCTACTCCCTTATCTATTTCATAGCACAAAACAAAATCTGCATTTTGAACTAGTCTATAGGTTAGAGAACCCGCACCAGGACCTATTTCTATAACCAGTGTATCTTTATCAACACTTGATTTATCAACAATATTATTAATAACATTAGCATCTGTTATAAAGTTTTGACCAAACTTCTTTTTAAACTTAAATGAATTATTATCTAATGTTACTTTCATTTCTGATTTCGAATACTTCATAAACACCTCTCTAAAAGAAAATGAGGATTACCATCCCCATCTTTGAACTGAATAAGTTGTATTACTACTTGTAGTAGCATATATATCTGGATCACTTTCTGTTTTAAATGCTAAATCCATCCATACATAACCGTTATTCCATGCCCGTTTCATTGATCCACCTGTATCCATTACAACAGCATAGAATGATCCTAGTGCGGGATGATCAACTTTAACAATTGTTCCACATGGAAACTTATCAAGTGCAGCAGCAACTATTCTAACGGTTCCATAAGTTGTGTCATTATAATACTCACCATTTTCAGTTAACGTATGTCTTGAACCATCAGCAGCACGACACGATAATGCTCCAACACCACTACATCCAATACAATCCGCACCGTATCCTGTCATTTTACCAACAACAACTTCCTCTTCTATCTTTTCTTCCTCTACAAGAGCAACTTCAACAAAGTTATAAGAAGAAACCATTTTATCTGGATGTATTTCAAAAGTTATTTTAGATGATACCTTCTCTTTTTCTTGTTTTCTAACAACAACCATAGTATTAATAACTATACTTGCAACTAAAACAAATAATAGAAATGAAGATACCAATAAAGACATCTTTTTTATACTCATTTTCCACCTCTAAGTCATCAACTGACAATACAATTTTATCATATATAAATATCTTAGTCAAATTGGTGCTTACTATATTATATGCATATAAGATTATTTATCTATCCCTTATTTTCTTTACTAAATTTAAACATTTATTATATATTTCAGATTCACCATATCTATTTTTAATATCATTAAGTCTTGAATCATAACCTACATCATTACCATATGCATCTATCTGCATATCTGCTTGATTTAGAATATCTAAGTATATAGGTTCATATTCATCAGTAACAATTCCATGGTAATATACTTCTTTCCAAAACTTAAATCC
>CADCIZ010000025.1 GCA_902801685.1 uncultured Erysipelotrichaceae bacterium
AACCCTAATCTTGTGAAGATTATGAGAAAAATCACCTATTTTGAGTTTAGCAATTTCGTGTACTCGAAGACCAGAACCATAACCTAAAGCAATCCATATTTTATGTTTTAAATTATTTGTAGAATTAAGCAAAATTATTACATCCCTTGTATCAAGTATATATGGATATCTTCTATAAATTTTACAGTATGGTAATAATGTATCATTAAGCTCTTTTTTAAAATTAACCAAATAATAATACTTTATTGCAGCTCTATTAACATTAATAGAAGCTGGTGAATAATCTAAATCAACAAAATTTACTTTTATATATTCTAGTATATCTTCTTCATTAAAATTTTCTAAATCCTTTCCTTCAAAATAATTTTTAAAACGGTTTATACAACTAATGTAGGTAGTTACCGTTCTACCACTACAACCTCTGATTTTTAACAGAGTTTTAACTTTTTGTAAATCTTCAGACATAAATAAAAACCTCCCATCGTCGAAAATTTGTTAACTTTTCCGAAAGAGGTTCACAATATCGATAATTTATGGTAGTATATATATCGAACGTGATTAACTTTATCTTGGCGGAAAAGTTAATGGTATATATATTACCATGAATCACGTTCTTTTTTCAATTATAATAAAGAATCTGACTTTTACTTCAAATTTTTATATTTCATATACATAATAATACTATATTTAAGGCATTAAACTTTAGATGCTTATAGACTTTGCGCCAGCAATTTGGTACAATATATTTATGGGCATACAAAGAAAATACAAAAGCTATATCTTTATATAAAAAATTAAGTTTTAATATAATAGAAGAAACTGAATCTAGATATTATATGAAATATAGTAAATAAAGGAGTTGATCTTTAATGAATGAAAACAATTTTGAAAATGATAGTTTTCATGAGACAATGAAAAATGCTAATATGATTAATGGACGAAACAAGATTATAATACATAATAATAACTGTATTATTGAGACAATTGCTTTTTATGAGCATGTGTTACTGAATGACATTATAAATCCTTTTTTATTCACTGAAAATTATGATTCTAACTCAGATATTAAAGATATAATAAGTGATAGATTAAGTTTCATGGATAGGTTTAGAATAATTTGCAAAATTGCAAAAATATATAATATCAATAATTTTAAAAAGTTTGATAAATATATAAAAATGAGAAACAGAGTAGCACATAATTTATCATCTGTAATTGATATAAATACATTAACTAAAGAAAGTAATATTTATTTTGCTGGTCAGGAAATGACATGGAAGCAATATATGTTGGAATTAAGCGAGTGGGCTACTATGAGTAAAGAGATGGCTGGATTTGTTTTGAAAGTATTTAAAAATGTTAATAAAACAAAAGAACATGCTTTTTTCCCTTACTGTAAAGTTGAAGGGCATTGTGCCTTGGTGCAGCATAATTTAATTTATCCTGAAATTGACGGTGAGTATACATGCTTTTTTAATACTGGATTTAATATGGATTTGTTAGATTATGTTAATGAAGAACAGAAATATATTGAAGGAGCTGATCCAAATGAATGAAAATAAAACTAATATAAACTGGTTGATTACGATTTATAGTAACTTTTGGACAAATCCTTTATTTATAAGGCTTTGTGAAGAATAACATCTTGCATGTTTGTGATAAATTATATTCAAATATAATAAAAAATAGTCTGAAATGACTAAAATGCATGAAAAATAGCATAGGAATTAGGGCGTTGATTACGACACAGTAACTCGTATAAAAAGAGGTGATGAAATTGACTTTAGATGATTTAAAAATAGAGTATGATAAACTACAACTTAAATATGGAGCTAAAGAATTAGATTCGATTTATAATGGTGGATGTATTGATAATCCAGATATTTGCTTTGTATTTATGAATCCGACAGGAAAAAATATTGCGTCATCTAAATTTTGAAAGGCATAAAATCACCTTGGATAGGAACTAAGAATATTTGGGATTTATTTTATGAATTGAAACTATTAGATAAAAAAATATATGATAAAATAAAAACTATAAAAGGAACTGATTGGACAGAAGAATTTGCAAGTGAAGTTTATGATAATGTAAAAAAACATAAATATTTTATTACAAACTTGGGAAAATGCACTCAAGTTGATGCAAGATCTCTTCCAGATAGTGTTTATAAAGAATGTCTACATTTATTAGAAAAAGAAATTGAAATAATAAAACCTAAAGTAATAGTATTATTTGGTAATCAAGTATCATCTATTGTATTAAATGAGAAAATTTCGGTTTCACAATGTAGAAAACAAGAATTTATTAAGAAAATAAATGGTAAAGAATATAAATGCTATTCGGTATTCTATCCGGTTGGTAATGGTAGATTTAATATAGGAAAATCAATCGAAGATATAAATTATATTATGGATAATATTAAAGATAAAATATTGATATAAAGGGAGTGATTTGTATGAATAATAATGAAAAAGTTGGACTAGCCAAAACTAATATCAACTGGTTGATATTGATTTAGTCTAAGTTTCATCTAAACTCCTATAAAATAAAGAAAAAACAAGTATATGCTTGTTACATAATTAAATAAAAATATATAAAATAATGATAAAAACAACTAAAAAAGTATCAAAAATAGCATAGTATTTGATACTTGGTATTGACGGTTAAAGTTTTAATAAAAGAGGTGATAATATGATTAAATTGTTTGATAAAGACATGAATGAAATAATTATTGAAAGAAGTATGTATCAATGGCAATTACTTCCGCTAGATAATTTTTCAGCATTTGGTTTTAAAATGAATGGAGAGTATTTTCAAACAAGTGAGCATGCATTTCAATATTTAAAATTTATTGAAACTAATAAAGACATAGCAAACATAATAAAAAAATCATATTCACCTAATGATGCAAGGAGAATTGCACATGAAAATAAAGAATATAGATTACCTAATTGGTCAGATGTAAAGTATGATAATATGGAAAAGGTATTAAAACTAAAAGTAGAACAAAACCCTATTGTTAAAGAATGTCTTCTTAATACTAAAGATTACATTATTGCTGAATGTTGTATTGATGAAGATACTGATTGGGGAATAAATAATAATAATGAAGGTAATAATCATCCAGGTAAAATATGGATGAAAATAAGAGATGAAATAGGAGGTAATACTCATGAATGAAAATAAAACTAATATAAATTGGTTGGTTACGATTTATAGTAACTTTTGGAGAAATCCTTTATTTATAAGGCATTGTGAAGATTAATATCTTGCATATTTATAATGAAATATAGTTAAATTTAGTAAAAGATGGTCAAAGATGACCAAAAAATACGAAAAAAGCTATAGGAATTAAGATGTTGATTACGACACAGTAACTCATAAGGAAAGAGGTGATATTAATGGCGAATTTTAATGAAATTAAATATGAAAGAATAGATTATGATAAAACAGAATTATTAATTAATGATTTGTTAAAACAACTAACCAATAGTAATGATTTTAATAAATATCTTGAAATAGTAAGTAGGATTAATAATATTCAAAATCATATAGAAGAAATGTATGATTATGCTGATATTAGAAATATGAGAAATTCAGAAGATGAATTTTTTAAGAACGAAATAGAATGTTGGAATTCTATAAAAGTAAAATATGACTCATTATTTTTACCATTCTATAATGAATTGAATAATTCTAAATATAAAGAACAATTAAAAGAATATTTACCTTCTAATTTCTTTAAAATTATAGAATATCAATCAAAAATAATATCATCTGAAATAAATGATTTAGTAAAGCAAGAAAATGAATTAAAAATGGAATATAGAAACTTAAATAAGACTAAGATAGAATTTGATGGCGAAGAAAGAACAATAGGTAATATTAGCGGGCTTTTTTCTAACAAAGATAGAGATATAAGAAAAAAAGCACATGATACTATAAATGATTTTTACTATGGTAAACAAAATGAATATGATAATATAATATTTAAATTAATAACTATTAGAAACCAAATTGCTAAAAAGTTAGGATTTAATAATTATGTTGAATATAGTTTATATAAATTAAAAAGAATAGGTTATGATTATAAAGATATAAGAAAGTTTAGAGAAAATATAATTAAATATATTATTCCTGTTTGTAAACTAATGAGTGATTGGAAAAAAGAAGAATTAAATTTAGAAGAAATAAAATATTATGATACTATATTTTTTAGTGAAATGCCTCAAAGTAAAATGATTGGTATTGAATTATTAAATGAACTTAAAAATTCTTTTAAAGATGTAGATAGTGAATTATCAGTGTTATTTAATAATATGGTTGATAATGATTATATTGATTTAGTTCAAAGAGATAATAAGGTGAATTTTTCAATTACTAATTATTTAACTGAATCTTGTGTTCCTGTTATCACAGGTAACTATAAAAATAATTATTTGGACGTTCAAACTACAACTCATGAGATGGGGCATTCATTTCAAAAGTATTGTGCTTCTATTAAAGATAAAGAATATATAGTTTCACCATTACTTAAATATCCTACAATGGAAATTGCAGAGATGTTTTCTTATAGTATGGAATTAATAATGATGAAATATGTAAATAATATATTTAATGAAGAAGATTATAAAAAATATTGTTTTATGAAAATGTATAATTTACTTGGTAATCTACCTTATATATGTTTAGTAGATGAATTTCAAGAAACTATTTACTCAAATAATAATTTGAAAATTGAAGATATTAGAAAAACTTGGAAAGAATTAGTTAAAAAATATCACTTAGAAAGAAGCAATAGTGGACATATCAATTTAGATGAAGGTGGATATTTTTATAGACAATCACATATATATTTAGATCCATTTTATTATATAGATTATGCATTATCATATTTTGGAGCATTCTCAATATGGAATGAATCAGATAATAATTTAAATGTATTTAAAGAAGTTGGAGCTGTGGCATCTTATTATTCTTTTAAAGAATTAATAAGCAAGTATAATATGCCTGATCCATTTGATGAAAAAACTGTTGAAGATGTTTCTAATAAATTAAAAAATGAATTAGAATCAAAAAGATTAGTAAGGAGGTAATACTCATGAATGAAAATAAAACTAATATAAACTGGTATCCAGGACATATGGCAAAGACTAAAAGATTGATTAGTGAGTCTATTAATCTAATAGATGTCGTATATGAAGTTGTAGACGCAAGAATGCCTAAGTCATCTAAGATTATTGATATAGATAATTATATAGGTAATAAAAAAAGAATTCTTATAATGAATAAGTATGATTTATGCGATAAAGTAGAAACTGATAAGTGGGTTAAATACTATGAGTCTAAAGGCTATCTAGTTGTTAAGACTAATCTTACGGAAGAAAAGAAATTAACTTATTTAGTTAATAAGACTAAAGAATTAATGGCGGATGTTTTTAGTAAGATGAAGGAAAAGAATATGAAGACTTCTCGTAAAATTAGAGTTCTTGTAGTAGGAGTACCTAATGTAGGTAAGAGTACTTTGATAAATAGATTAGTAGGCAAGAAAATAGTTGGTGTGGGAAACAAACCTGGAGTTACTAAGAACTTAGATTGGATTAGAGTAGATAAAGATATAGAGTTACTTGATTCTCCAGGAATATTATGGCCTAAGTTTGAAGATGATATTGCTTATAACCTTGCTAGTTTAACAGCTATTAAAGAAGAAGTATTACCTATTAATCAAGTAGTTAATTATATACTAAATACATTATATAAACTATATCCAGAAAAACTAAAAGAAAGATATGGCATTACTAGTTATAGTGATGATGAATTTGTTGATGCCTTAGATATTATTGGTAAGAAAAGAGGATGTTTAATAAAAGGCGGAGAGATTGATTACGATAAAGTATTTAGTATTGTTTTAAATGATATTAAAAATGGTTATATTAAAGAAATAACATTTGATAGATATGGAGAGTAATATGAATTCACTTGTTTTAGCATACCTAGGAGATAGTGTATATGAATTATATGTTAGAAAATATTTAGTATCTATTAATATTGGTAAAGTAAATGATTTGCAGAAAGAAGCTGTTAAATATGTAAGTGCATCTGCTCAAGAATCATTTTTACTTAAAATGATTGAAGATAATTATTTAAATGAAGATGAAATAGATATAGTAAGACGTGCGAAGAATCATAAAAATAATCATAAACCTAAGTATTCTAGTATTATAACTTATAAGAATGCAACCGGATTAGAGGCTTTAATTGGATATTTATACTTGAATAACAAAAATGATAGAATTAATGATATAATGGATTATATATTGAGGTGATTAAATGTTAGTATATGGCAAGAATGTTTTAGAAGAAGTATTAAAGAGAAATATAAAAATAAATAAAGTTTATATGCAAGATAGTTTTGATAATGATTATAAGAATAAGTTAATTAAATATAATCCAGTTATTATGAAGAAAAAAGATATGGATAGAAAATTCTCTTTTGCACATCAGGGGATAGTATTAGATATAGAAGATTATAAATATGTAAATATAAACAATTATGAATTTGATAATAGTTTAGTAGTTATGCTTGATCATATAGAAGATCCACATAACTTTGGTGCGATTATTAGAACTTGTGAGGCAGCAGGAGTAGATTTAATAATTATTCCCGATAAAAGAAGTGTTGATGTTAATTCAACTGTAATTAAAACTAGTGTTGGTACTGCTTTTAATGTGAAAATAGCTAAAGTATCTAATTTAGTTAATACTATCAATATGTTAAAGAAGAAAGGATTTTGGCTCGTAGGTACTGATATGGAAGGTACTAATTATGATACAATTGATTATAAAGGTAATACTTGTATTATAGTTGGGAATGAAGGTAGTGGTATGAGTAGATTAGTGTGTGATAATTGTGATTTTATTGCTACTATTCCAATGGAGGGAGAAGTAAATAGTCTAAATGCGTCTGTTGCAACTGCTATAGTAGTATTTGAAGCAGTAAAATGTAGGAGGTAATATGAATTATCAAGATTTAAATGATTATGAGTTACTGCACTATGTATCGGAAAACATTGAAGAAGCAAACGATATAGTTATGAATAAGTATTATCCATTAGTTGCAACTATAGTTAAAAAAATGGAAAAATATATAGATAATTGTGGTATTGATAGAAATGACTTGTTGCAGGAAGGAATGCTTGGTTTAAGTCATGCAATTGATACCTATAGTGAACATGAAGATACAATATTTTATACATATGCTAAAAACTGTATAGAAAGAAGGATAATAACTGCAATAATTTCTGCCCATAGAAAAAAGCATAAAATATTAAATGATTCATTATCATATGATGATCCAGTTATTGTAAATGATAGACTACTTAAAGATAATAATGATCCTTTAAATATAATTATTGCAACTGATACTGAGGCAAAGTTGGAAGCTAAGGTTAGAGCTAAACTTACAGAACTAGAAACAGATGTGTTTGAACTAATGCTTGCAGGATGTAGTAATAAGGAGATTACAGAAATTCTTAATATGGATTATAAACAAGTAGATAATGCAATACAAAGAATTAGAAATAAGGCAAAAATTATATTTGATAAGTAATAATAGTTATTTTCGTGCATTTTGTACGGAAATAACTATTATTTTATATACATTTTGTACGAAAAATACGAAAAATGTATAGGGGAGATGTTTTATGTATAGAAAGTTTGAAGAAGAATTAAAAATTTGGAAAGAGAATTATAAAATGCCACTTATGTTAGTAGGAGTAAAACAGTCAGGAAAAACATATATGCTTGAAGAATTTTGTAAAAAAAATTACAATAATTACATTTATATTAATTTAGATAAAGAAGAGGGTATTAGCAATGTTTTTGAAGAAACTATTGAACCAGATAAAATCATAGAGAAAATAGAAATTATTAAAAATGTGATTATTAATCCTGAAGATACAATAATACTTTTAGATGAAATACAAGTAAGTGAAAGAGCAATTACCTCACTAAAGTATTTTTGTGAGAGTGATAAACCATACAAAATAGTTTGTGCAGGTTCTTTATTAGGGGTTAAAATTAATAGATTTAAATCATCATTCCCAGTTGGTAAAGTTACAATAAAGTACTTATATCCGATGGATTTTGAAGAGTTTTTAATTGCACTTAAAGAAGAAATGTTAATTAAAGAAATAAAAAATCACTATGAATCAAATGAAAAAATAATGAATCCTATTCATGAAAAAGCATTAAAATTATATAAAAAGTATTTAGTATTAGGTGGAATGCCTGCGCTTATTAATAATTATATTTTAAATGATTGTAATATTGCTCATGTTAATTTTGAACTTCAAGAACAAATAATTACCTCTTATTTAGCAGATATGAATAAATATACAGTAGTTAGTGAAGGGGTAAAAAATAGTGCAATATATAATTCTATTCCTAAAGAACTTGCAAGAGTTAATAATACATTTAAATATAGTATAGTAGATAAAGATGCAAGAAGAATAAGATATGAAAGTAGCTTAGATTGGTTACTTGCAAGTAATATGATTTTAAAATGTGAACTAGCAGAAAAAAATGAATCACCATTAAAAGCATTTGCATCAAGTGATAAATTTAAATTATACTTAAGTGATGTTGGATTATTAAGGGCTTTATCTAATCTTGATTATACAGAAATATTATTAGATAAAAATGAGATGTATAAAGGAGTACTTACTGAAAACTATATTGCTTGTGAACTATATCCTAAATATAAAGAATTATATTATTATACATTTGCAAGATATGAAATAGATTTCTTAATAAAGATTGATGGAGAGATTATACCAGTAGAAGTTAAAAGTGGTAGAAGGACAAATAGTAAAAGTTTAGGAGAATATATTAAAAAATATAATCCTAAATATAGTATTAGAATATCATCAAAAAACTTTGGATTTGAAAATAATATTAAGTCAGTACCACTATATGCAGTATTCTGTATAAATAAGTAAAAAATAAAGCAAAAACTATTTTAAATAAGTAGTTTTTTTCTTGAAAAAAAATAATGATTGCTATATAATTTGATTAGTAGTAATAATAATGGATGGTGATATATGAAAGCATTAATAACTGGAGCGTCAAGTGGAATAGGTAGGAGTTTTGCTTACTTACTTGCTGGTATGGGATATGATTTAATACTAGTTGCGCGTCGTAAAAAAAGACTAATCGCTATTAAAGATAGTGTAGATGTTAATGTAAAAATATTTGATATGGATATTTCGACAACATTTAACTGTCATAAACTTTATAATAAAGTTAAGAAAGAAGATATTGATATTATAATTAATGCAGCCGGATTTGGTCTTATTGGAGAATTTACTGAGACTAGTTTAGAACGTGAACTTGATATGATTGATTTGAATGTTAAGTCCCTGCACACTTTAACTAAGTTATTTTTAAGTGACTTTGTTAAGAAAGATAAAGGATATATCCTTAATGTTGCATCCATTGCAGCTTTCCAACCTGGACCTTTAATGGCAACATATTATGCATCTAAATCATATGTGTATAATCTAACTACTGCTATTAATTATGAACTTAAAAAGAATAAAAGTAATGTCTATGTAGGAGTATTATGTCCAGGACCAGTAGATACAGAATTTAATAAAGTAGCCGATGTTACATTTAATCTAAAGTCACATAGTAGTGATTATGTATGTAATTACGCAATAAATAAAATGTTTAAAAAGAAGAAACTAATTATACCAGGATTTAGAATAAAACTAGGATATTTATTTGCTAAGTTTTTACCACTTAATATAGTTTTAAAATATATTTATAATGTCCAAGAAAAGAAACACAAATAATTAATTATATTTTCACTTAAATATCACAAATTAGTTTTAGAATTTAATTAGATGGAGATGGTAATTTGAATAAGAAGGATAATAAAAATAATATTTATAAAATAATTATAATAGTATTAATGGTAATAATTATTGGATTGATTGGATTATTAATAAGTGGAAAAGTTGAAATAAATAAAAAGACTAAAGAAACAGTTATTTCATCTAAAACAGTAGAAGAACAAAGTGATATTAAGACTGCTATATCCAAAGTATATGATGCAGTAGTATATATTCAAGTAGAAGCAATTAATAATCGAACTTTAGGTGGTTTACAAGTATCATCAGGATCGGGTTTTGTTTATAAGAAAAAGGGTAATGATGCTTATATTTTAACTAATAACCATGTAATATCAGGAGCAAGTAAAATCACTGTTACATTTATTAATGGAAAAGAGGTTGAAGCAACACTAGTTGGTCATGATGAATTTACAGATGCCGCAGTATTAAAGGTTAATGCAGATGATGTAATAGCTGTCGCAGAACTTGGTAAAAGTGATGATATAGAAATAGGTGATACAGTATTTACTGTAGGTGCGCCACTTGGTAAAGAATACATGGGAACAATTACTAAAGGTATTGTATCAGGTACTAATAGAATGGTTAATGTAAGACTAGATAGTGGTTCATATATAATGGAGACTATTCAAACAGATGCTACTATTAACTCAGGGAATAGTGGTGGACCACTATGTAATATATTAGGTCAAGTAATAGGAATAACATCATCTAAATTAGTAGGTGAAGGTGTAGAAGGAATGGGTTTTTCAATACCTATAGAAACAGTTAATTCTATAATTGAAAAATTAGAAAAAGGAGAAGAGATAGAAAGACCTTATTTAGGTGTTCAGCTTGCTGATATATCTAATGCTTATAACCTACAATACTATTACAATATAAATATTTCTAAAAATGTTAAATATGGAGCGCTACTTGGATATGTAGAAAATGGTAAACCTGCAGCTAATGCTGGACTTGCGGTAGGTGATGTAGTAATAGAAATGGATGGAGAGAAAATAGAAGATTCATCTCACTTTAGATATGAACTATATAAACATAAAGTAGGAGATACTATTAAAATAAAATATTATCGTGGTGATGATATTAAAGAGGCTAGTATAAAATTAGATGAAAAGATAAAATAGTGTTAAGAGTTTTTAATACTATTTTATTTTATAATTATAAACTGGAAATTAAGTGATGCAGGTAAAGAATATACTATTTAAAACTAATGATTGAAGTTGGTAAAAAGTATAATGAAATAATGTTATATAGAATGAGAAAGTTCTATGAAATATTTATAATCATAAAACGGAACACGTCATGTTCCAAATTAGTTTGACATAAATATGTTTTTTTATTAGAGTGTTTATGCACTCTTTTATTTTATAAAAAAATAGTGTATAATCTAATTAGATTGGATGATAAGTATGAACGTATATAAAAAAATATATAAAGAGATAAAAAAGCATAAAAAAATAGTACTTGCAAGACATATTGGACCAGATCCAGATGCCTTAGGTAGTACTTTAGGATTAAAGGAAATAATCTTAAATACATTTCCTAAAAAGGAAGTATATGCAGTAGGAACACCTGCTGCAAAACATAAATATATAGGTGATTTGGATACATTTGAAGATTCTATGTATGAAGATAGTCTTTTAATAGTCTTAGATACACCAGATATAAAAAGAGTAGATGGACTAGATCCTAATAAGTTTAAACATAAAATTAAAATAGATCATCATCCTATAGTAGATAAATATTGTGATATAGAATTAGTTGATGATACTGCATCATCTGCTTCTCAATTAGTTATAGAACTAGTATATAATACTCCACTTAAATTAAATAAAGAAGGTGCAGAAAAACTATATATAGGTCTTATTAGTGATACTAATAGATTCTTATATTCATATACAACAGATAAAACATTTAATCTAGTATCTAGATTAATTAAAGATACTAATATAGATATAACTAAGTTATATAATAATATGTATCTTACACCTATATCAGAAAAGAAATTACAAAGTTATGCAATACTAAACATGACTATAACTAATAATAAATTAGGTTACTTAATACTTAATCAGGAAAAACTAGATGAACTAGGTACGGATGCTGCAACCATGACAAATATAGTAAACTATTTAAATTATATAGATGAAATGATTACATGGGTAATATATGCCTATGATAAGAATACAGAAATGATTCGTGCATCAATTAGATCTAGAGGACCAGTAATTAATACAGTTGCAACACACTATAATGGTGGAGGACATGTATATGCATCAGGAGCAAGACTAAATACATTTGATGAAGTAAACGATATGATAAAAGAATTAGATAAAGTATGCGAGGAATATTTAAATGAAGAATAAAAAGGGTTTTACATTAGTGGAATTAATGGCAGTAATAATTATAATATCATTAATAGCCATACTAACATTTCCTAATATAATTAATCAAATAAAGAAAAGTAAACAAGCAACTACTAATAATATAAATGATATAGTAATATCTGCAGCAAAGAGGTATGTAGCAGATAATCCAGATAAGTATAACAAAGATGCTTTTTTAATACCTATTAGCGAACTTATCGATAACGATTATGTAAAAGAAGATATAGTAAGTACTAAAGATAATGATGTTAGTAAAAAATATGTAGTATATATAGACAATAAATATAGTTTTTCAGAAATGGGGTATGTACAAGTTGAATATTTACAAAGTACAAGAACACAAGTATTAGATTTAAATTATTATCCTAAAAAAAATACGAAAGTAGAATTAGAAGTTAAATTTAGTGGGACTTTTAGCACTATAAATACATCTATATTTGGTACAACCAATGGAGAAACAAGTCAATTTTCACTAAATTTTGGCGAAAACATTAATTCATATAATTCTTTGTTTTCTTGGCCTGATAAACCGTACGGAAAAGGTGGTTTGGTTAATTTACTTAATATTACAAATGAAATAAGAATGAATAAAAATATTATGGTAATGGGTAAAAATTTATTTAAATATGGTTCATTAAGCAGGAGCATTAATACTAAAACTTCTGATTGTGATACTTCATTTGCTTTATTTGGTATAAAAAAAGCAGATGGGCTTTTATACCCATTTGGTGGATTTGATATGACTGTATATAGTTTAAAAATATATGAAGATGAAGACCTAGTTAGATATTTTATTCCAGTATTAGATAAAAATGGAGTAGCAAGTCTTTATGATAAAGTAGAAGGTAAATTTTATTACAATCAAGGAACAGGAGAATTTCTTTGGGGATAAAGGTAGTTTATACTATCTTTTTTCTATATATAGATTTTAATTATAAAACATGGTAAAATTAGATTAGTGAGAGTGATTTAATGAAAACTATTAAAGATTTTAAATTAGAAAGTAAGAGAGTTATTATTAGAGTAGATTTTAATGTACCTATTAAAGATGGTGTTATTCTTGATGATAATAGAATAGTTATGTCTATAGATACCATTAAGTATGCAATGGATAACGGTGGTAGGGTTATACTGTTATCTCATTTAGGTAGGGTTAAGAGTGAAGAGGATAGGCTTAAGAATGATCTTAGTATTGTTGTACCTAGACTTAGTAGTTTATTAGGTACTGATGTTAAGTTTTGTGAGTATACTAGAGGTAGTGTGTTAGAAGGTATGGTTGCTTCTTTAAAAGATGGAGAAGTATTACTTGTGCAAAATACTAGGTATGAAGATTTAAATGGTAAGTTAGAGTCTGGTTGTGATTTAGAATTAGGTAAGTATTGGGCTAGTTTAGGTGATATATTTATTAATGATGCATTTGGTACTGCTCATAGGTCTCATGCATCTAATGTAGGTATTGCACGTAATCTTCCTAGTGGTATTGGTTTTCTAATGCAAAAGGAGTTAAGTGTATTAGAAAGTGTTAGAGATAATCCTAAGAGGCCTTATACTGTAATACTAGGTGGAGCTAAGGTTAGTGATAAGATAGGTGTAATTAGTGCGCTTGCAAATAAGGCAGATTATATTCTTATTGGTGGAGGTATGTGTTATACATTCTTATACTCATTAGGATATAATATAGGTAAATCTTTATTAGATAGTGATTCTATTGATTACTGTAAAGATTTAATGAATAAGTATAGGGATAAAATAATACTACCTGTTGATAATATAGTAAGTAGTGAGATTAGTGATAATAGCAAGTGTGAGTTAACTAATATTGATTCTATTCCTAGTAATAAAATGGGATTAGATATTGGACCTAGAAGTATAGAGTTATTTGAAAGTTATATTGATAAGAGTAAGATGGTTGTATGGAATGGTACTATGGGATTTTCTGAGATTAAAAACTTTGAGGTAGGTACTAAAAGTTTACTAGAATATTTAAGTAAGAGTAAGTGTGATACAATTATATGTGGAGGAGATACTGCATCTAGTGCGATTAATTTTGGCTATAAGGATAGTTTTATGCATATATCAACTGGTGGAGGTGCTTCTTTAGAATTATTAGAGGGTAAAGTATTACCTGGATTAGAGATAATAGAAAAGTAGGTTTTATGAAAAAGGTATTTAATTATATATTATTATTGTTAGTAACTATTATTGTATTATTTTTATGTTTAAAAGATAATTATGATGCAATTATTAATACTTTAATTAGTATGGATATTAAATGGTTAATAGTAGGTTTTATATGTATATTAATGTATTGGTTCTTAAAAACATTACCTTTATATTATTTTACTAAAAGTCATAAGAAAGATTTTACTTATAAAAGTGCGATAATATTACTTTTAAGAACACAATTTGTAAATGCAATTACACCTTTTGCGACCGGTGGACAACCTTATCAAGTATATTATTTAAATAAAGAAGGAATAAGATCATCTACATCAACTAGTATTATTCTAGAAAACTTTATAGTATATCAGATTGCTTTAGTATTCTTAGGTATAGTTGCCTTAACTTGTAATTTCTTTATGAATATATTTCCGCATAATGATTTACTTACTCATTTAATTACTTTAGGTTTTATTATAAATACATTAGTTATTATAGTTTCATTTATTGTTGCTTTTGGTAAAAAGATAAGTAAAAAAATACTTCATATAGGTATTAGTATTTTATCTAAATTAAAACTAGTTAAAGATAAAGAAGCAAAGTTAGCAAAATGGAATGAAAGTATTACTAACTTTCATAAGAGTGCGAAAGTTCTTATGGAAGATAAGAAATTATTTTTCTCAATGATTATAGTTAATCTAGTTGCTTTATCTATTCTTTATATGATACCAGTATTTGTTTTATATGCAGCAGGTAACTTTATTAGTGTTAATGTTGGACTAGCTATTATTACATCTGCTTATGTTATGCTTATTGGTTCATTTGTTCCAATTCCTGGAGGTACTGGTGGACTTGAATATGGATTTATGAAGTTCTATGGATTCTTTATTCATGGAAGTCTACTTTCTGCAACAATGCTTATATGGAGATTTATAACATACTATTTTGGACTTATAGTAGGTGGTATTGCTTTTAATGTTAAAAGAAATAAATGATGGATTATGAATATGTCATAATTCTTTTTTATGAGGAATTAAAAAATGGTTGTTACTAATGCAACAACCATACGACCAAATAGGTCACAGTCATTCGGATTATCCGATACGCTAACTAATTAGCACAGTTAAAGAGATTATCTCTGTAACTAAATATTATCAAAGTTAATACTACTTGTCAAATTATAATATGTCTAATTATTCTTTATATGATTTACAAATAAAATTTATAAAAACTATTTACAAACATATGTTTAAGGTGTATAATGATTTTGTTAGCAATAATAATTGTATGTTGATTTAGTAATGTAAAAAAACTTGGGGGATGATATAATGGCAAAAGATTTAATTGTTAGAAGTAGTAGTGCAGAGTTTTTGATATTTGAAAGGCAAACACATGATAAAGGAATTCAGGTAAGATATGAAAATGGTGATTTATGGTTAACTCAAAAGGCGATGAGCGAACTATATAACTGTACCACGGATAATATTGGTTTGCACTTAAAAAATATTTATAAAGACTTTGAACTTGATAAAAGTTCAACTACCGAGAAATTCTCGGTAGTTCAACATGAGGGTAACAGAGAAGTAACCAGAAAAATAGGTTATTATAATCTTGATGCAGTTATTTCAGTTGGTTATAGGGTAAACTCAGATAGAGCGATTCAGTTTAGAAGATGGGCAACTCATATATTAAAGGAGTTTTCTAAAAAAGGATATATAATTGATAAAAAGAGAATGAAAAATGGTGCTTTTTTTGATGAAGATTACTATGAATCATTGCTTGCAGAAATAAGAGAAATAAGACTATCTGAAAGAAGGTTTTATCAAAAGATCACAGATATATATGCAACATCTATTGATTATGATAGAAATTCTCCAATTACTATAAAGTTCTTTAAAAAGGTTCAAAATGAAATGCATTATGCAGTATCAAAAAAAAACAGCAGCTGAAATAATTTATGATAGAGCAGATTCAGAAAAGGAGAATATGGGATTAACAACTTGGAGAAATGCTCCGCGAGGTAGAATACTTGAAAGTGATGTTGTAATTGCTAAAAACTATTTATCAAAAGAAGAATTAGAAAGTTTAGAATTAATTGTTTCTGCCTTTTTAGACCTTGCTGAAAACAGGGCTAAAAGGAATATCCCTATGACTATGGAAGATTGGTCAAGTAGAATTGATAAGTTTTTACTTGATGATGATTTAGATGTTTTAAAAGAAGCAGGAAAAATATCACATGAGATTGCCTGTGATAAAGCACTTACTGAATTTGAAAAATATCGAGTAAAGCAAGATAAATTATATAAATCTGATTTTGATTTGTTGATGGAGGAGGCTTTATAAGCATTTGCAATATATATATGCATTATGTATTAATGCTAATATTAATATCTAATAATTGTAATGAATATTTGAATTAGGAATGCATAGAAAATAGAGAATATTATAATAAATTAGACTAATTATACACAATTATTTGACTTTAGTGTATAATTAGTCTAAAATTAATTTGTATGGTAGCATGTTATTTTTTCTTAAAGAATTAAAAGAAAAATATATCAGATACATAAATCAGTAATGAATAAATAAAACTGAAACTATTGTATATAAGGAGGTATTATGCGAATAGGACTTTTTACAGATACATATTCACCACAGATTAATGGTGTTGCGACTAGTGTTTTGATGCTAGAAAGAGCGTTACGCAAACTTGGACATGAGGTTTTTGTTGTAACGGTTAATAACGATATATTATCTTATGATTTTGGGGATAAATTTGTAATTCGTATTCCGGGTGTTCCAACAGGGATATATGATTATAGATTAAGTGGCATATATCCACTTAAAGCAATTAATAAAATTAAGAAGTGGAATTTAGATATTATTCATTCTCATACGGAGTTTAGTATTGGTACTTTTGCGCGTATAATGGCTAAGAAGTTAGATATACCGATAGTTCATACATATCATACTATGTATGAGGATTATGTGCATTATATAACTAAAGGACATTTTGATTCTACTAGTAAGAAGATTGTTGAATATTTTACTAAGTTTTATTGTGATAAGACGGTTACTGAATTAATTGTACCTACTAAAAAGACTTATGATTTATTTAAAGAGAAATATAAGTATGATCGTAATGTACATATTATACCTACTGGTATTGAGGTTGAAAGGTTTTATAAAGAGAATATTGATTTTAAAAAGGTTGTAAGTTTAAAAGAAAAATATAATATTAAAGAAGATGATTTTGTAATACTATTTGTAGGGCGTATTGCGAAAGAAAAAAGTATTGATTTTCTAATTGATAATCAAATTCATTTAGTACGTAAGAATAAAAAGTGTAAATTATTGATAGTAGGTGGAGGTCCTGATTTAGATGAACTTAAGAAAAAATCTAAGAAGTTAGGTGATAATGTTATATTTACTGGTAAGGTTCCATGGAAAGATGTGCCTAATTATTATCATCTTGCAAGTTGTTTTGCGACTGCTTCTCATACAGAAACACAAGGTCTTACTGTAATAGAGGCTATGGCTGCTGGTATTCCTGTAGTTGCGCTTGATGATGAGTCTTTTAATACAGTAATCAAAGAAGGTATTGATGGGTATTTGTTTAACGATAAAAAGAAGTATCGTAATTCGATAATTAATTTAATGAGTAATAAAGAAAAATGTGTTAAGATGGGAGCGCAAGCACTTCTTTCATCAAATCAGTATTCTGCAAAGTATTATGCAGAGAAGGTACTTGATGTATACAATCTTGCTTTGAAAGGTAGAAATACTAGTGAAAAAAGAGGATTCTTTAGAAGGGCTAAAGATATATTTAAGAGAGGTTTTCATGAAAAGTAAGTTGTTGGTAATGAATATGAAGATGTATATGGATATTGATGATGTAAATGATTATATTAGTAAGGTAAAAGATGTTCCAGATAATGTAATAATGTGTCCAGAATCTATCTATATTCCATATTTCTTAGAAAACTATAAGAATATTGCAATTCAGTCAATATATCCTGTAGATAGTGGAGCATATACTGGTTGTGTATCTGCAAAACATGCAAAAAAGATGGGAGTTAATTACGCAATAGTTGGACATAGTGAGTGTAGAAAGTATTTAAATATTAATGATTATGATGTTAATAAAAAGTTAAAGGCTATTATAGATAACGACGTAATACCTATTATGTGTATTGGGGAGTCTTTAGAAGATAAAATGTCAAGTAATAGTAAAAAAGTGTTAAAAAGTGAGTTAGATATTGGACTTGACGGTATAAATTGTGATAAAATAATAATTGCCTATGAACCTATATATTCTATAGGAACAGGAAATGTTCCAACTAATGAGGATATAAAGGATACTATATCATATATCAAAGATATTATAAAAGATAAAGGTATTAACGCTAGGGTCTTATATGGTGGTAGTGTAAGTTCTAAAAATATTGAAGATTTATCTAAAATTGATATTGTTGATGGATTTATGATTGGTAAGGCTTGTACAGATGTAAATGAAGTATTGAAAATAATAAAGTTGTTAAGTAGTTAATAACTTTTTTTGCGGTCTAAAATTCATTCGACAAAACTAGCTAAAATATACTCTAGAGAAGTGATGAATATTGTTATATAATGTTTGTGATAGGAGGATAAGATGAAGAAAACTAGATTATTAATGATTGATGATAATGTGCAGTTAGTTGAAGCAGTAAAAGAGTATTTCAAAAGTAGTGATAAAATTGAAGTAAAGTATGTAGCTAGTGATGGTTTAGAAGGCTTAAAGCTAATTGAAGAGCATGATGATTATGATGTAGTAGTTTTAGATCTTGTTATGCCTAATAAAGATGGACTTTGGGTATTGGAACAAATAAAAGAAAAAGGCTTAGATAAGAAAATAATTGTTGAGACAAGCTATAATGCTATGGATGTAATAAGACAAGTTTCTGAATATGGAGTTCAGTATTATCTTTTAAAACCATTTGATTTAGAAGATTTAGAAAAGAGAATATTACAGTTAGATAATAAAAAGGAAGGAAAAAGTATTGATCTTGCAAGTAATAATATTAAATCTTCTATTACTAAGACCTTGCACGATTTAGGTATTCCATCACATATTAAAGGATATCAATATATAAGAGATGGAGTAGAAATCATATTTGATAGACCAGATATCATAGGTGGTATTACAAAGGAATTATATCCAGAACTTGCAGATAAGTTTGAAACAACGGTATCAAGAGTTGAAAGAGCGATTCGTCATGCAATTGAGGTAAGTTGGAATAGAGGTGATTGGGACTTAATGGAAGAATTATTTGGTCATAGTGTAGATATCGATAAGGCAAAACCAACTAATTCCGAGTTTATGGTAACGATTGCTGATAAACTAAGATTAGAGTATCACAAAGTATAAGAAAATTATACTTTTTTATTTACAAATTTTTTTCAAATGTGTATAATAAAAAGCAATTTGTAGGAGGTGTATCATGAATCTACCAGTGATAGTCTTAAAGGGGTTGGTGCTACTTCCAAATAATGAAATTAGATTAGAGTTTGATGATGATGTAAGCAAGTCTTTAATTGAAATTGCAACCATTTTTCATGAAGATAAAATAATAGTTGCTAATTGTTTTGATATGGAAAGTATTGATATTGATGTTTCTAATTTGAAAAAGATTGGTGTTTTAGGTATTGTTAAGAATAAAATTATTTTACCTAGTGGTAAAACGAGAGTTACTATTGAAGGATTAAAAAGAGTATTAGTTAGAGAATACATTAAAGTTGATAATTTAATAGAAGCATCAATTAATGATATAAAAGATAACATTGATAGTGATATAGTAACTGCTACTAAAAGAAAGATTAAGTATGAACTAAAAAAGTGTATTGATAGTGTGCCTACAATAAGCAATGGAGTATTATCTAGATTAGATAGTATTGATTCACTATCTTTAATGATAGATACAATTGTGAATTATATGCCTTTAAATAAAGAAAGAGTTTGTGCTTATGCAAATACTAAAGATGTGATTGAAAGAAGTGAAATGCTTTTATATGATATATACAAAGAAAAAGCATTATATGAAATAGAAAAAGAGTTAGATAATAAAGTAAAAGAAGAGTTAGATAATAATCAAAAAGAATATATTTTAAAAGAAAAATTAAAAGTTATTAAAGAAGAAATAGGTGATTATTCATTAAAGTCAGAAGAAATTAAAAATTTAAGACTTAGATTGTTGAATTTAGATGCACCTAGTAATATAAAAAACAAAATAAAAAAAGAGAT
>CADCIZ010000026.1 GCA_902801685.1 uncultured Erysipelotrichaceae bacterium
GATGAATAAGTGCCAAATAAAGAATATACATCATAATTAATCATAGCATCAATACGATCACCAGATTCAATACCATCATATAAATCATTCTCTCTATCATCAGAATAAATATAAGCTGTTATTGTTTCAGAAAACGTATCTCCATCAATAACAAGTTCATATTTACTAACACATCCAGAAAGGAAAAAAACGCATAAAAATATACACAATATTTTTTTCATAACCATCATTCTCCTGCCTTCCTTTTAGTACCTGGTGATATTTCATATATATCTTCCATTGCAGAAGTATATAACCCACCAGAATAATTACCAGCAGGATAAAAAGTTATATGAACATGAGAAGCATAGCCTGCCGAATATGAATCTCCAGCAGCTGTTCCTACAAACCCAATTAATTCTCCTTTTTTTAGTTTTCTATTACATTTTCCCCAAGAACAACGATAAATAATTCCACTCATATGTGTCATAAATATTTCATCAACATTTGTTCCATTATAATTATAAACGATATCTGGTTTTATAGTAACAGTATATGAAGTTTCATCACTTCCTCTATTTACGGTTCCACCCCATTCTGAATATACTAACTCACCATCAACCGGAGAATAAATTGGAGTTCCAAAGTCAGCCATTACATCTATTCCTAAATGCGAATAAACAAATTGATATGTATCATCAGTTGGAGTTGCAGGCCATATATATACCCCTTTATATACCTTGTAATTAGTTAATTGAGCCGGTATATTCTTATAATCTTTTGGCCATGCACCAAGCAACAATCCAGTTTCACTATCCTTAGGATATACATAATCATCTTTATTTAAATGACTCCAATAATTAATCGCAAGCCATGGTTTTGGTTCTCCATCCAATTTATATACACCGCTAGGTGTATCATTATCTGGTTCAGCAAAATCTCCATTAAAAACGATAGAGCCAGTCCCTGATACATTTCCTCCGATAGCACTAGAACAACTTTTAATCTCTTCTCCTGGAGTATGATATTTTAATTTAATATATTCAAGCAAAAAATCTTTATATTTTTCATCATCTTTTTTATATGACTCAGTTATAGAATCTTTATCATACTCTCCTTCATCACATTTTAAAGTCTCAGTAGAATAATTACTTTTCTCTATATCTTCTACCTCGTATTCTTTATTAGAATCTGAATCATCATTTTCTTCTTCATTTTTTTTACATTTATATTTAGTAGTTTTCTTAACCATATTTTTTGCAAGTATTTGCATATCAAATGAATTATCATTTGCGTTTAAATATGTATAACAAGAATCTTTTTTAAAATCATATTCCCAATCTAAATTAGTAATAGTACTACTATTCTTTAATGAATTTCTATCATAAGAATTCAAATTTTTTGCAAATACAGTAGGTAGTTCTTCATGATTAAAATATAAAGTAGCCATAATTAATGGTAAATCTAGTTTTATATTATACTTATTTTTATACAAAAAATATAAATCATACATTTTTAAATAAAATTTATATTCATTACCATTTCGACAATCGTTAGAAGAACCATCTTTTGTACAAGCTTTTATTGTTCCAAAATAATCGCTTAAATCATCTGAATTATAATCAAATTCACTACTTACCGAATAAATTATCCCTAAAAAGGAGAAAAAACATATGAATATCAAAAATAATTTTCTCATTTTTCACCTCATTTTTAATTCCAAATGACATACTATTAATAATTAGGTCTATAATATCCATTAATATCACAACTTTTACGTTCATATTTTACAGTTGCAACATGATTAGGATCATAATTTCCTTCAACAGTATATACATATTTATCATCAACTTTATATACATAGCCAACATGTTCGCTAGAATACTTATCAACGCTAGGATAATATTTATAATGTAATATATCTCCCTGTTTTGGAACTGTCTTAGAATCAGTACATTCATCTTCAAGCCAAGTTCCATATCCTCTTTCAATAGAACTTCTCGCTCCGCCACCAGCAAACCCATTTTTTACATAGTATTTATCTAAGCCATTAACTTGATCAAAAAGCCATGATATAAACATTCCACACCATTCATCATCTGACCCAAACCAATCTTTAAATTTTTGTGGACCAGTTCCCTCATCAGCTTCCTTTAATGCAATTTCAGTCATCTTATCAATTGCAGCCTTTCCCGTTTTTGTAACAGATGCAGAAGATTTAATGCAATTCATCATTTCATCATTAATTAATTTATAAGATGCTGTATCATAATGTACTCCATCGGATGCATCAACTTTACCTTTGACTTTGGAATATACATCACAGTAAATAACGTCAGATGATAATTTACTCTTCAATTGATTATTAAACTTAACAACATTTGAATCTAAATTAACATCTTTATAATAAGCAACTTTAGAATCAATTATAGGAGTTACTGATACAGCAACAATATTTGCTTTAGAATAAGTTTTTGCTAAATCATTATAATCTTTTGCATAAGAATTTGCTTGATTAATAAGATCATCTAATCTATTAGTTCCCATGTTTATAAAAACAGTACTCTTTTCATTAGATTTTAATTGATTTTTTATCTCTGGCAATGCCTTACTACTAAACCAATCGTAAGCAGTACTAGTTAAACTTATAAAAGTATTATTATTTTTTTTATATCCTAAAGTTGAACAATTTGCAACAGATATTCCATAGACACTGTTACACAATCCTACTGTTCTAGAGTCACCAACCATAATAATATTCCCTGTACTATCAGACTTTACATTACTATTATACGTGCCTGACGACCTATCATTTTCTCCTGCTTGTGCATTATATGCAGCTTCAAATTCCTCTTCAGTAGGATTTTCATGTGAAGCTAAATATACTTCTTTAGCTGTATCCATAACAGAAAGCATATCAAAAATACCAACAACTATATAAGAAAGCATTATTCCAGCAACAATGCTAATAGCTAAGATTTTTGTTTTCTTATCCAGTTTTACAGTAAATTTTGAATCAACATCTTCAGGTTTATATTCCTCTCCAGTTTGTTCAGTTGCATTAGCCGCTTCAATCTCCGCATCACTAGGCTTTTTATTAGAATAGTTTGGTAAAAAACTTTTAACAAATCCTTTGCTTTTTGCATTTTTTATCTTTTGAATTTTTTCTACCATTTGGGCTTTTTTTCTTAATACAGGAATTTTTTTTGCAAATTTAATTGCATTATTAATGCTTTGCTGATTTTGCATCCTTCTAGTAGAATTCCTACTATTTGTTCCAGAAATACTACTAGAAGAACGAGTAGTAGAAGATGTACTTCCGCTTATGGAAGAACTAGACGAAGATAGTCCACTTGAATTGCTTCTTTTTCCAACACCAGCCTTATTTCTTGCAGCCACTTGCCCTTCATTAGCAAGTTTATCTTTTGCTCTAGCGGTTGAAATTCCTTTAGCAGCACTATCTTTCATCTAAATCACCTCAATTCTTATAATCCTCCTCCACTACCAAATGATTCTAATTCAGCATCAGAAGCAATTACATTAATACGCATACGCCTTGATCCACACACAAATAGTGCTTCTCCTTGTCCATATTGTTTAATACTTTCAGCCTCGCTATCATTTAAATCAATTAATCGAGCTAAATCCGCAACAGCTTGTTTTTTAAGTCCCATAACTAAATAGTATGAAGCATTGTCAAATATTGCCTTTCCTTGCGTAATAACAGAAGGATCACTAAAGTCTGTTGGTTGTTGTGTAATTAACATAGTACCAGTATTATACTTACGTGCACGTCTTTGCATTTGAGCAAGGAAATCTGCACCTAAAGTATTTCCACCACTTAATAGTACATGTGCTTCATCAACCATCATAACAGTATTAATATGTGGATTTAAAGTAAGCCCCCATGCATATTTTAATATATTAAAGAACAATGCATTCTTAATATTAGAGTCAGCATTCATAACCTCCCTAATATTAAACACTATAAAATTACTATTAGGAGAAATTGTTGTATGACCATCAAAATAATATCTTAGTTCTCTAACTATTGGTCTAATCTTCAATTCAAGCCTTTCTAAAACATCACGTTCTTGAGTTTTTTCAGGCATAGCAAGAATACGTCCTTTAATAGTTGCATATACATCTTTAAAAGTTGGATAATCATCAGAAGAAAATCTAGTAAAATCACTATTATAATCAATACCAAAACGCTTATAAGTTTCCTGCACTACCTCACTAAACATATTAACTAAATCCTCAGTAATAGAAGGATCATAATACTTTAAGAAAGCCTTAATAGTTTGTAAAGTACGAGTTAAGACAGTGTAACCTAATCCTTGTTTCATCTCTTCTTCATCAGCATCAAGAACAACCTCAAGTGGATTAATCATACCAAACTCTCCACCTTTACCAAGGTCAATAAAGTCTCCACCATAAAGTTTAACCATGTCTTCAAGTTCACCTTCAGGGTCAATTATAACTAACTGATGCCCATTTCTAATATGACTTCTTAACATAATCTTTGCAGCTGTAGATTTACCACTACCAGAAGTACCTAAAATAATCATATTAGCATTGTTTCTATTACTCTCTTTTCTTATTTGATATAAGAATTGATTAAATAAAACTACACCACCAGAGAAATCCATACCAAGCAAAGTTCCTAATCCTGGATCTTTAATACTATCAAATATAAATGGATACATTGCAGCCATAGTAGGTGCAGGAATTGGAGTGCCAATTCTATCTTCAATATCTTGTTTACCATAAATAGGTAAACAAGATTTTAATACTTGATCTTGCTCAAAACGTAGAGGAATAGCTCTAAGTTCCATAGACTCTAAATAATTACGAACTTGTAACTTCTTTAATTCTAACTCCTCTTTATTATCAGCAGTAATCATAATATGCATCTGAAAGTCATATATTTTAGCTTGACTAGCAGCAAGCTCACTTATAAACTGTTCCAAAGATTCATAGTCTTGACGAATTCTTTCTTGAATAGTTCTATCATTTTCATCTTGATATCTTTGTTTTAAATCAGCAAGTTCCTTATTAAGCATCTTACTCATACTACTAAAAGGTAGAGGTATATGCTTAATAACCATCTTAATTCCAGACATACTAGTTAAACTAGATAAATAACCTGGATAAATAAATTTTGGATAAGAAATAACACTTAATATAGTTGCATATTTATCGCTAACAATAAATTCACTAGGTTTAAATTCAAGCCCCTTAGGAGCAATTTCAGCTTTTATATTACTCATGCAAACACCGTCCCAAAATTAGTGGTTTGACCACCATTTAAAAAATTATCCAAAATCATTCTTAAATCATCATTACTAGTCTGCGTAGCAGTAAGACCTGCAGCAGCAAAATTATTAATTAAATTCCTAATACGTTTCTGAATAATATCAGTATCTTTATGCTTAAACAAAAGATAATACTCGGTATCAACAACACTATTTCTAACAAACATATTAGCCTTATCCATATCCTCAGAAATAATCTTTCTTTGTACAGGCGATACACTAGAATTATATAGAACCTGAAGTTCAGATAAATATACATTAATATCTACCGGTCTATCAGCAGCAATAATCCAAAACTCATAATCAATAACATTATATACAGTCTTTAAATTAGTAATAATCGCATTCTGCGTAGCAGGATCAAGAATGAAAATATTCCTTGGCATAATCTTTACACCAGATACCTTCATTTTATTATCAAGTTCAATCATCCCACTCGCAATAGACTTAACAGGAATATCAGTATACCTACTTTTTACCGTCTTCTTCGCCATCGTTATAACACCAACCTCTCCATATATATTTTTGTCTAGTCGTATAAAACTCCCAAGCAAGTTTAATCACAGTCCTAATATTATGATAATTAGGAACAGGAAAAACTAAAAATGCACTAATTACCCCAGGGGCCAAAGCAATGATCGCAAATAGAAACCCCTCAATAGGCAAAACTAGTAACAATAATAACGAAATACCAACGCCAACAAGAAACAAAGCCAAATCAAACTTCGTAAACAAACCAAACAGTAACATCGACTTCTTCGAGTTAGCCGGTATCAAATACATATTATCCATATAGTATCACATCCTTTTTATTATTTTTGTTCTTTCTTTTTAGCATATTCATCAACAGTCTGCTGATGTGTTGCTTCTTCAGATGATATAATCTGATTACTAATACCTTTAGATGTACCATAAATTGCTTTAGCACTAGCACCATCTGCAATAGTTGAAATATTTGTATCAATGGTACGCGTAACATCATTAAGTTCTCTAGCCAAATCTTGCATTTGTTTATATCCTGATCTAACAGCACTATTAATTGCAGAATCCTGTGAATGTGCCGTTCCTGCGGCAATAGAATCTAATCTAGCTTTCATTGCATCTTCAGCATCATCAATAGACTTCTGATGATTGGCAACCGCATTTAAATATTCCTCTTCTGCATTTGCGCCAGTAAAATTATCTCTAGAAATTGATGTCTTTTTTAATTCCTGAACAAACTTATCTAATCCTTTAATTCCATTAAAATCTCTATCTACTCCATTAATACGAGCAGAAAAATTTGCAGTATCATTTCCCTTTGCGGCATTCATCATTGAATCATAAGTTGATTGAATTTTTTTTGAAACGTCATTTGCACTCTTTACCTTTTCACCACCAGTGTGCATGCCAACATTTTGTTTAAATTTAGAAGACATCATTTCTCCCCAACCAACATCATCCGATTTCCTATCTGAACGGGTTTGCTTGTTTTTCATTGCAGTAGAATATGAATCAGAATAACTTTTTCCAAGTTTTTCACCCTTTATTCCACTTCTTATTCCTCTTGTTAAACCAGACATGCCACCAGCAAGCATGCTACCAGGTGCACCGAGCAATGCTTTAGCTTTTTCTTTAAAACCCTTTGCATTTTTTAGTCTTTGAGCTCCAGTTAATGCATTAGAACCTAATGCAGCTGCTCCAGCAAGTCCTCCGGCACCTAAACCTATTGCTGCCTTTTTTAAAGCTTTACCGCCAAATGCTCCTTCTTCAAGTCTTTTGAGAGGATTAAGATTAAATTTACCATCACCTTCAAGTTTAATACCCATGTTTTCTAAAATCTTTGGTAATTGTTTAATAAACATTAACACCCCAATAATAACAAAAATCATTACCCATCCATTTGTTATTTGTGATCCGTTAACAACATCATATACTCCAAATCTTCCAACTTTAGAAATAATATACAATCCAAAGTAAAGTGCAAGAAGTCTAACAAATAAGCTTACGAATGTTGAAAAACACATTTTATACCACTTAGAAAACATTCCATCTTTTCCACTTTTTGGGTCCATAAATGAAATTACTGGAATAGGATATATTAATTGTAAAAAGGCAAGTTTAATGCTTCTTATACCAATGTCAATGCAGAATGAAACAAGTAATAAACATACAATTACTGCAACAACAGTTGAAATAGGGCTTTTATAATCAATAACAAATTGTTCATCAGAATTAGTACCAACAGTTGATATTGCTGCATTCATTCTAAAAGTTAATCCTAAACTTTGTTCTGTTATACCGTTGGAATAGTTTTCAATATCTGTATCATCCATTCCATTTCTTTGATTTTCGTTGACCGAGGTTAATGCACTTTTACATTCTTCAGAAAAAACATTTTTATCAGTTTCATCATCTTTTTGATAAATATTTATACATTCAGACAAATCAGAGCCTTCACCAAGATTTATTGAATAATTAGGCTTGAAAAACGGTAACATAACATAATATGCCATTTTCTCTCCTGCCTCAGTCATAAAATTGTCTTCGACACCTGACTGTTCAGAATCCTCGCCAAGAATAAGTCTAGCCAGAATATTTCCTTCAAGAACTTTTGTTTGCAAACTAAAAGCCATTTGAAATATATAAGGCACTAACACCAATAATACAAGCGAAATTACCGAACTTTGAATTAGTTTTCCAAACCCTTTACTTTTATCAGAAAAGTCATCAGGATTAACCACATATGTTATCAAAGAAAAAGAAACTTTGAATAACATAAAAATTCCTAGTAACACCTCTATTCTAGCAGCAAAAGTCGCTATATCTCCTTGAGTTAATATCGATGTTCTAGAAATAGCAATTAACAAATCATATAAAGTTCCAATAAAATTAAACAATACTGCATCTATTGAAAAAAAGAATCTTCTAAATATTTTAGCAAAAAACATAGTTATTCACCGCTTCCTTTTTCATAATTTTTTACAATTAATCATTCTAAAAAAATTATATCAAAAAAGATACAAAAAAACAAGCATAAGCTTGTTTAAAATTTAACTACGTAACTGACATGATGATGATGCATTATCACTTGCATTACCATTTACAAAACAGTTAAAACAACTCATAATACTGTTTTCATCATTACCAGCAACAAATCTAACTACTAATTGTACTAATGATACTACAAAGAATACAATAACAGCAGCTATTAATCTTTTTACAAAAGTCATTTGAGCTTTCTTTATTTCATCTTCTTTACTTGCAATTACAGCCTTAGCCAAATCTAACATACCAAAAATAATTAATAATATTGGTACAACAATTTTAATTAACATTACAATTGTAGATACAACATATGGAAACATACCACTAAATATAAAGTTATTAATATTTCCACACGAATACTCTAATCCCATATCAACTTTTGCTAAAATTTCAAACATAACATTTCCTCCTAAACTAAATTAATTATATATCTTAATACAATTTTTGTCAATACAAGTTATTTTATTATGTATGGATCTTTTTCAGTTCCACTACCTGATATATATAACTCTTCTCCATCAATGTAAATAGCCCAGTGATATTTCTGATAAGTACTTGCTTCAGCCAACTCTACACCAATAGAATTTATTAAATATACAACTGAATCATCTTCAGATACAGTATCAACTGTCCAACTATAATCGATAAAATTAGCAATATAATTATAATTAGTACATGACAAATCTCCAATTTGTTTACAATTTACATCATAACTAGCCTGCAAGAAATCAGTTATACTTGGTAAAGTAATTAATTGATCAGATAAAGTTTCACTACACTCAGTAGTAATACCAAGACTTAAATCTGTGTTAGAACGTTTACCAATACACACACTATGAGGAATAATTTTCCCTCTAACATCATCATTCATTGTTTTATCATTTTTATAATCATATAATAATCTATCAATAATTACACTATCTTTATAATTACTAATACCAGTATAAGAATTCTTATTTATATTATACTTATTATCCCAGTTAAAAGACATATCTTGAGCCTTTTCTTTAATAAGCTTCAAATCACCATTAGAATCTATCTTAATTATTCTATATATAGTTCCATAGAAAGATAAATAATTCTTAACTTTATTACCTTTAAAAATGTATTCATCCCCAATTTTATAAAGACCAGAACCAGCATCAACAACATCTTTCATAAGATAATCTTTTAAATACTCAGTCTTGTAATTGTCGCATTCTAAATATGGAATATATGAATAATATTTACCTTCATTTGTACTATTATTTTTAACAATAACACTACCACTACAACTTGAATCTTTCAAAACTTTATTAGGACTCTTTAACCCATCATCAATCAAATTATCAAGTTTTATAATAGTACTCTTACCATTCTTAGGTAACATCTTATGATTTTTTGCATAACTTTTTGCTCTACTCATCATCATTTCTTCATACCTTGAATAAGATTTTTTACTATTACAACCTCTAAGAAGTGCCATAATTATGATAAATAGTATTGGTAATGATATTAAAACTGCACATGTTACTAAAAATTTTGAATCTAACTTTTTCATTATTCCCCCTACTATTTAGATGTACAACTCGAAGAATTAGGACCATTAATAAAACAATTTGCACAATTCATTATACTCTTAGAATCATCAGCAACAAAACTAATTACAAGTTTTACAATTACAAACACAAAGAATACTAAAGCAGCAGCAATAAGTCTTTTTACAAATACCATTTGATTCTTTTTAATTTCATCTTCCTTACCAGCAATAACTGCTTTTGTTAAATCAATCATACCAAATACTACCAACAATATTGGTGATACAATCTGAATAATTAAAATTATAATATGTACTGTATTAGCTATCTTTTCATCAATCTGTACATTCGAGCCTAAAATTCCACAGCCTTGTATATCCTTAGCATACACAGGACTCACCATAATACTACACATAACTAATAACATTAAATAACTTAATTTCTTTTTCATAATTCACTCCTATTTACAATTACTTGCGCTATTAATAAAACATTCAACGCATCCCCAAATACCATCATTATTTCCACCTATTAAACTAATAAGTAATTTAACAATTACAAATATAAAGAATACAAGGGCTCCCATTATAAGTCTTTTAATAAACATTCCTTGAGCCTTTTTAATATCATCTTCTTTCTGAGAAGATATTGCCTTTACAAAATCAATAGAACCCATTATTATTAATATAATAGGTACTGCTATTTGCATTATATTAACAACTGTATTAGATAACTGTAACACTTTATATGGCAAATTTTTAATACTACCACATGTAACATAAGTTCCTTTGGCATACACGGGACTTGATAATATAAAAGCCACTATCGATGTAATAAAATATTTAATTCTATTCTTCATAATCACCACTTACTCAGATACACAATCTTCATTATTTAAAAAGCAATTCGCACACTTCATAATATTACCTTTATCACTTGCATCTGCAACCACACTAATTAATAGTTTTACAATTACAAAAACAAAGAAAACAAGTGCACCCACTATTAACTTTTTAACAAAAGCCATTTGTGCTTTTTTAATTTCATCATCTTTACCAGCAGTAATTGACTTGATTAATGTAATCATTCCCATTACAACTAATATTATTGGCACAACCACTTGAATAATTTTGTAAGCAGTGTTTGCAGTTTTTACTACACTCTTTGGAATGTGTTCAACCATTCCTCCACCACAACTTACTTTTCCTGTATTCAAATTAGAATAAGACTCATCAGTTAAATCAACATTTTCATCTGCTGCATAAACAACACTTCTTACACCAAATTGTATCACAAATAATGAGATAATTGCAAATAAAACATATATTTTCTTCATATCTCCCCCTATAGTTTTAATTTATCTATTAAATTATTTATTAAATCACTATTTCGTCTTTCATTTAACATTGGCAATACATAATATGCTTTTATATGAGACTCACTCTCAAATTCTTTAATCTCATCACCAGTTAAAGGACTCTTATTAAGTATTACTTTCTTATCTTTTAAAGAATTAAATGTAGTTGGATCAACCATCATAGATTCATTTATACGAATCATAGTTGGTTCAACTAAATAAATAATCTCATCACAATATTTTACCGCATTTTTAGAATTATTCAAGTCTATTAAGATAATATCTGTATTTCCATACTTCTCTAAAGTCATATCTACTGCATTATCTTGGATAGATACCATCTCTTTATTATAGAAGAAATTAAAATCTAACTTATCTATTTCTAAAGCTAAAACTTTACGATATTTGTCTAAATGTTTCTTTAATATATAAATCAAAGTAGTAGATCCTGCATGCTTAGTTACATTTTTAAAACCAATAATTTTAGTAATCTTTTTACTTTTATTTATAAGTATTATTGCATCTTCATAATTATTAGGATTACTATATAACTCTACTATATGCTCCGCAGTATAAGCAATATTATAAATACCAATCTCTATAATACTATTTAAATATTCTATACTTATATTCTCTTTATTTAATACTAATATTAATTTATCAGGCTTAATAAAACTAATAAGACTTTTTAAAACATTAATATCGTTATAATTATTTAGAGAAGTAATATCCATAATAACTTTTTCATAACTTAAAGAACTTATCTCATTAAATAAAGTCCCAACATCATAAGTACCATTTAACCTTTTTACGGTTGCAATAGAAATACTATCAATAATACTACTATTTAAATTTTCAATTACTATATTCATACATTCTCCTAACTATCTATAATATGTCCTAGTTTGTCCATAAACAGGAGTAGAAAATAAACTACCAATACCAAGCAAATTAATATTTAAATGACTAAAAGTAACAATCGTATAATAATACTCGCTACTACTCAAACTAGTTTTATAAACACAATAACCATTATTACTAGAATTAGCATATACTTGTATAGTTTCTACACCATCCACTGCTTCAGCATTCTTACTTACTTTAGTAAGTATCTTATTATTACATAAATCAGATTCATTCAAATGATATCCCATGTTTTTTAAAGTACTAGCAATACTATTAGCACATGTATTATCATCAAAACAAGTTCTACCATTGCCACTATTAACCATATAATATCTATCAATCGCACTTATTATATTATTCTTAGCCTTATAAGCACTAGTATACATATTAGAAGCAATTAGTATAGCCCCAACTATACCCACAACAATAATAACTATATATACAAGCATAGTACTCCCAACCGCATCTTTCATGCGTCACCTCCATAAAATTAACAAGTCATTCCATAACACCTATACATAGTAGATGTACGAGAAGACATATTATATGGCACTCTAAAATCAAACAAACCAAAATCAAGCACTAAATTAGTAGTAACCTTATAACTATAATATTCAAAAGGAATAGCTCCTTCTTCACCTTTATTAGGAGTATCATCTACAATGTATACACAATAACCCTTATAACCTAATTCATCCGACGTAGCCTCAGTTTTAGCATCTTCATTAATAATAGTTCCATCTGCTTTCACAAACTTCTCATCAGTTGGATTCTTCGTTTTACAAGTAATATCACTCCTAGTATAACCATAACTAGTAAGCCTCTTTTCAATTTCTTCCTTAGACATACTATTAAAACCACCATAATCCTCAATAGCAGCAGTAAGACTATTATTAATCTTATAAGACTTATAATAACTCAAAGTAGAAATTATAAAACCAAACATAATTATAACAAAAAAAATTACTACATAAATAGCAGAAACAGCCCCAGTACTTTCTTTCATTTAATCCTCACACGTTCCTTCTGAATTAATATTTTTACACGTAGTTCCGTCAGACAAATAACAAGTACCACCATCATAACTATATCCAGCATTCTCACAATTAGCCCTTCTATTTTGATTATTAAGCAAATTATAAATTATATATGTAAATCCAGCAATTGCACCAGAAACAATAACAATTGTTATTATTGTCATTGCACCCTCTCCAACAGATTCCTTCATATTATTCCTCCTATTATTATACTATTTATATTAGAAACACATATAAATGAATATATGCATTTCTAACACAAATAATCATTTGTGTTAGCTTGTTTATTTACAAGTTCTTGTAGCAGCATTATAAGTTGTACCATTAGGGCAATAATGTACAGCATTAGTATCCATACCATTTGTTGCAGTATTAGCCTTAGTCATCATAACTCCTACAATTACTGCTGCTGCTGCTGCTAAACCAACTACTACTACAATTGTTATTATAGTCATACTTCCTTCTCCTGTTGCCTCTTTCACTCGCTTTCACCTCCTATATTTTCAATAATTATATCACATATTATCATTATAATCAAATAAATTAGAAATTCATCATTAATGTCATCGACATGAAGAGTAGTAACATTACTCCCCCACCTGTTGCGAATAACATTATCATGGTTTTCTTTTCCATCTTATCAAGGCGCTCTTGATACTTTATTTCTCTTGCTTTATTTTGTAGTGTTGATACCATACGAGAGAATGCCATTACTTGTTCTTGTTTATTATCTTGTGAACCTAGACTTAATCTATATAATAGTCTCATCATTCTCATTGAATCTCTAACTGGATATTCTTCTGCAAAATCAGTATATGGTTTTATAGATGAATCTCCAGCATCTATTTTTGCTACTAGTTTTAAAAGTCCTCTTTTAAATACTTCTGGTGCAGTTTCTATACTTCTTGATAAAGCAATAGGAACTGTATAGTGTTGTACAAGTATTTCTAATCCCTTTAAATAGTATGGCAATAATAGATCTATATTATGTAGATGCGCTTTATACATTCTTTTTAGTTTTGCATATGGCATTTTAAATACTAATAAAGCGAGTACTACTGCAAGAAATATAACTATAAAAGCAAATTTACCTGCTAGTATTGATAAAAATAATACTATTAAAAATGTTAATACTGCATTTCTAATTCTTTTTTCAAACATTTCTTCTAGGTCTATATCTTCATCTTCATACCTTAATCTTACTAAGAATTCATAATCATCTTCTATTATATTTCTAAATATAGGAGATAATTCTTTAATAAATTTATTACCATCAAATACTTTATTATATATAAATATAAATACTAAAGTAGCAGTAACTAATATATATATTAATCCCATTATTCTGCACCTACATTCTCATTATAATATTTTTCTCCGCTTAGTAAGAAATATGAATTCATAACTACTAATAAATGAATAAGTAGTTTTAAATACCACATATCAAGTAGTTTCGAATATGTATCACCTAATAATAACTGTATTAAAGCAATCATACCATAAAGCATAATACCAAATCTAATAAACTTCTTATGGAAGTTTGCTCTATCTATTCTATCTCTATATACAGCCTCAACTAACATATCTATATCAAGGCTCATATTTTCTAGAGATTCTTGTGAATCTTTGGCACCTTCATTAGTTATTTGTAAGAATAACTGATGCATATTTTTAACCATATAATAGTTATATTTATTCTGAAAGTATTCTAGAGATTGATTAATAGTACCATTTTTATAAGCTAAGTCTATCATTACTTTAACATCACTTTTTACAGGATCTTCTAATACTCCTGATTCATATACACCTTCAAGTGATTTAACAAATGATTGTGATGTTTGAAAATCTAAGATAATATTAGTTGTATATGTTTGTACTTGCTCAAAGATAAATTCACTATATAATCTTTTACATCTTAAATATTCTAGATATGGAATAAAAGCTATAGCTATACCTGCATAGATTAAGGCAACAACTATATCATAGAAATATAAAAATCCCATTGCACCTGCAATACCACCAAATATAACTATTTGTCTTAGATAATCTTTAAATTTATAATTTTGACCTAATTGTTTAATTTTTTCTCTTATTTCTTTATAAGTATAAGGTGCGATTTTCTCATATACTGGTCCTAGACTTCCTGTAATCTCTTTATATACATCTTTACCACCAGTACTTCTATAAAAAACTATAAACAAAAGTATTATACCTACAAGCAAGAATATTATATTTATCATACGCACCTCCTATTCAAAAATTATTTCATTATTATTTATTGTAGCACTCGCATTTTCTGTATTACTATCCTCAGTTGGTACAATAATATTCTTATCCATTCTAACTCCTTGTGCTTCTAGATAATCAAACAAATATTTACTTGGATTTCTCCTAGTAACTTTACCATCTGGAGTCTTTCTATAAATAGTATTATACTTAGCCTCGTTATCCTCTGTTACATAAAACTCTGTAACCTCAGCTATTTCTCTTATCATTCTGTGTGTAGTAGCATCCTGATAAGCACGAATATATACACCAAGTTGAATATATCTATATATAGACTTTAAGAACTGCTCTATATCTTGATTAGTTTCAAGTAATGAATACATTCTGTTTGGTATAGATGCGGCTTTATCAGCATGTATTGTCGATAAAATGTAATGCCCTGATGATATTGAGTTTCTAACAGCCATTACCGCCTCTGCACTTCTTACCTCTGATAATAATATCCATTTAGGATTTTGTCTCATACAAGTAACAAGAACATCAGAATAACTAGCAATATTATTTGTCTTCATAGCTACTATATCGCGTTCTGGAAATATTCTATCTAGATGCAGTTCTAAAGTATCTTCGATAGTAATAATTTTCTCATCAACTCTAGTATTTGCAGCTAAATACTTAATAAACTCAGTCTTACCACTACCAGTTTCCCCACATACCATAATATTAGTATGCCCATGTACACATTGTATTAGAAAATTAAGAATGTCTTCAGTAATATACTTTTCCTGAATTATTTTATTTTTCTCTAACCTTATTTTAGCAGGTGTTTTTCTTATAACACATGCAATACCATTTCTAGCTATTGAATCATGAACAAAATTAATACGCAACTCTTCTGATTCACTATCTAAAAAAGGATGAGCTGCATTAAAACTACGGCCTACTACATTCGCACACTGGAATGCTAGCTTGTCCATAAAGTTATCATCAATACCAGGATTATTTACTCTAAATGTACCATGGGATAATGTTCTAAGCCAAAGTTGTCCACCATTATCATAAGATATATCGGTAATATCATCATTATCTAAATATTGCTTTAAAGGACCAAAGTCCATTTCATCAAAAACATTATCCATAGACACACCTCAATTTCTTTTTATTCTTTATCCAACTAAACTTCTGCTATTATTCGTAGTATTGGTTGTATCAGTTGTGTTAGTAGTATCTGCACTATTTTGTGCTTTAACAAATTCTTCTACAGCCTCATCACTAACTGTACTCGTTGCATTGTTTATATAGTCTTGTAATGTTTTACTACTAACTAAAGTTCCAGATTTAGAAACATATTTCTGTCCTTTAGGCTCAATTACTAAATCAATACCTTGTCCTTTTAAATATTCTGCTCGTTTTAATAATTTATAATTATCACGAGAAAGTCCAAATGCTAAGTAAGAAGGACTTCCAATATTAGATGGATCTGCAAATACATCGTGTCCTGAACCATCATGTACAGCAAGTACTTTTATACTACTAAATAGTTTACCATACATAATATTACCATTTGCATCTTTAGCTGACATATATATATCTATATGTGAATCTGGAAGTATTGAGTTACCAAAAGTTGAAACCATATCAACTTTATAGTAGTATGCTTCTTCTCCTTTAGATATATCTATTTTCTCAATCCAATTACCTGGAATTGAATCCTCATCAGCAAGCCATTCTGTATAAATCATAGATCCTGCTGGTATAGTTACATTAATATTAGTATATTTACCTACTATTAAAGATGCATTTCTAACTACATTTTCAGTAAGTCCTACTTTAGATATTTTCTTAATCTGTAACATATCTCCTGTAATTTTAGTTTGTGCAGGTATAGTTTGTTTAGCAACTGGTATACTTATTGGATTTACTGTTTGATTAATTGTTACATTAAAACCAATAAATAGTAAGAATACTATTAATACAATCCCTAATATTGTTACTGTATTTTTATTTCTTAATAATTTACTCAATCCTCTCATATTAACTCCTTTCTATTTTGCCTCAAGTATAGCATCTACTTTGTTTACTAAATCAAATTCTAATACATCACTAGAACCTTTTTCTGTAGATGACACCTTAATACTTACCTTAGGCGGTTCCTCATTAATATCATATATATCTATTTGATAAGCTCTAGACAAAGACGCATTTTCAGCAAATCTTCTTAAAAAAATCTCCATGAATTTATCCTTATCTATTTTCACTGTTCCATTTTCTTCTAAATAATCCTTATCTATTGCATCATACATTGCCGCCTGAGTAGTTTCACGTAGAAGAGTGTAATTATGTTGATCCGCAGTTGTGACACGTTGCATAAAGAAGATAAACACTATTGCAATAATTCCGAACATTATTATAAGATATGCCCAAATCGAATCTTTCATTTATCACACCTTCTTCCAAACATTATCAATATCGCAGTTTGTATTTCCATCTATACTAGATTTACATAATCCTTGAACATTTTCAGCGCCAATATAGGTGCCAATAAATTCATTAATAGAACTACTATATGAATTATATCCACCTTGATTTTTATTACTACTTCTTATTTTTTTTATTTCAGATGATGTTAGTTTAATACTATAAAGTGGTCCATCTACGCTTTTTTCTACATTATTTACAGTTTTATATTTACCATTTGCATTTGGTCTTTGCATTATATATTTTTGTACCTTTGGATTATCTCCTTCACAGCCATCAGAACCATCTTCATCCTCTGATATATCACCATAATTTGAATCATTTACAGCTGACCTCATTTTTCTTTGTAATTCAGTAACATCATTCACATCTACTACTCCATCACGATTTACATCAGCACAATCAACATTTATAGAATCTTTCTCACTTGCATAATTTCCAATTAAATATTCATCGTTTTGAGTCAATGCTCCATCATTATCAACGTCTCCTAGTAGTAAACAACTATTTGAATTTAATTCATAAGCACCGGAGTAACACCAGTTGCTTCCAGTTTTTCTATTATTTCCAGAATAATCTGCAAAAGGCTTATTGTAGTTTATAGTTCTATATAAAACATTTTCGCCACTTTTAACACCATAGTTACATTTTTTATTTTTTTCATCAAGTTCAACTTTTTCAAAAGTGGTTCCTGTTAAATCAAATTCAATTGTAGATGTGTTGTTATCTGATACTTCAGCATCAGATGGAATATCAAATCCATTCATATTAGTAGGATATTTATATTCAATTGTAGCAGTAAATATCCAACCAAAGCCATTCTTTGTATCCCCTGCATAGTTTTCACAAGAAACTTTATCATTATTTTTACTACATAATTCAACATCATTATAATTATCTACTGTTTTAATTTCGCTTTTAATTTCAACAGGATTTTTATCTACTCTCATATATAACTTAGGTGCAAGTAAAGATTTATTTATTGCTATATTATGTTTTATATTCTTCTCGTTATAAAGGCTAGGAACATTGCAATCATAAGTAACAGTTGCATATCCGACTACACCATTTTCTGTTTTATATATTTTACCGCCTAATTTTCCCCAGTTATCTTTTACAGCAATATTTTCAAACTTAAAACTAGCAGAGCAATATTCATAATAATTAATATTGTTAATTTTTACTGTGTCAACCCAATTATAAGACATATCTGTATTTTCACAATCATTTTTTCCAGGATTATTAGATATTTCATCACAGCTTGCATCATTTATATCTAGTAATTTAGAAAAACTAGGATATTCCGTAGCATATAATTCTGCATTTTGAGCAGGAGTATTATGTGTAATTTTCTGTTCACAACTTTCTTCTGATTTATTCTCTATAGAAAACGATCCATCCCAATTTAACGATACAGAATAATCATTTGGCACTAACATATTAGGTACAACTGGTTGATAATTAATTCTATATTTACCTTCTCCACAGCCATATCTTTGCGCTAAATATGTTTCTATTTTTTTATTTAAACTTATATTGACAGTATTCTTTTCTCCAACACCACTATTAATAATATTATTAGGAATATTGACAGTTATTGTTTCATTATCATTGTTATTTTTACTAATACTAACATTTTCAGCATTAATCTTCGTACCATTAACTTTAATATCCTTTGCTTCAACATTATAATTTTTACAATTATCATCTGAACACTTTACCAAAATTTTTAATTGATAATTTTCGGCTACATTTAAAGTAGCATTCGCTTTAGTAATATCTGTATTGTTGACTTTTACACTCATTATTTTTACTGAAGTATTTTTTCCATAATTATTATAATAATTTTCAATTTTCTTTCGATATGTTTCGCTTATCTTAATATTTGATGCATTAAAAGATTTACGAATATAATTTACATCATCTTTATATTTTTGATACAAAAAGTCATTAATGGCCATTTCTCCGTAAAAATAATCTCTTTCACTAATTCCATCAACGCCACGCAAATAATAAATAAACTGTCCAATGCTTGCACTC
>CADCIZ010000027.1 GCA_902801685.1 uncultured Erysipelotrichaceae bacterium
TAGCATTTCATATATGGACACAAGTGAATCATTCTATCATGGATACTTACTTGGATTATTTTCCGAATTTTTAAACAATAAGAGGTTTATTGTTAGATCCAATAGAGAATCAGGTTTAGGAAGATTCGATTTAATGATAAAAGCAACAGATAATAGTGTCGGTATGATTATTGAACTAAAAGTAGGAGATAAAAAGTTAGATTCTATTGCACTTAAAGCATTAGAACAGATTAATAGTAAGAAATATGAAGAAGAGTTGAAAGATTCAGGTATTACTAATATTTATAGATATGCAATAGCTATTGGTTCTAAAGAATGTAGTGTAAAATAAGAATAAAAGGACTATTCTAAATTAATTACTTAATTTTGAATAGTCCTTTTTATCATCATCGTAAAGTCCAAATTTTTCTTTATATATTATGATTAGCTATATACTCTTCTCCAAGTTTAACTAATCTTTTTGTCATCTCTCCACCTACAGTACCATTTAATCTGCTTGATGTATCCGCACCTAAGGTAATTCCAAGTTCACGAGCAATTTCATATTTTAAGTTTTCTATTGCTTCTTTAGAACCATTTACAACTAATTTATTCATAAACACCTCCAGTAATATTATTGACAAAATTCGCGAAAATATTCTAAAAAAAGATAGTATTAACTATCCATTTTTAACATAATTATTTAGTTTGGTAACTAGATCCACCTAAGTGTTGTTCACCCATTTTAACTAATCTCTTAGTAATTTCTCCTCCAACAGAACCGTTAGCTCTTGAAGTAGCATCTGGACCCATAGTAACACCTAATTCAGAAGCTATTTCATATTTCATTTTTTCGATAGCTTGTTTAGCACCAGGTACTACAAATTGATTATTCTTATTATTCATACATTCACCTCCTGTACACTAATAGAATGTGCACAAAAGGATTTTTCATACATTATTTTTATTGGTAATTATTTACAAAATATCATCATAATTATTTTCTAAATTACTAACTACTTCTATATTATTTATTGCTTCATCAATTAAAGTTTCATAATCAAAACTTTTTTCATATAACTTGCATTTATCTATGGTAGGATTTATTACAGGATGCTTTGGAACAAATACAGTACAACAATCTTCATATGGTAGAATACTTGTTTCATATGTACCAATTTTTTTAGCTATATCAATAATTTCTAATTTATCCATGCAAGCAACAGGACGAATTACCGGAATATCACAGACATTATTTATAACATTGATACTTGATAGAGTTTGTGATGCAACTTGACCAATACTCTCTCCATTAAATATAACTTGCATTTTATTTTTTTTTGCAAACTTTAATGCTATACGATACATCATTCTGCGCATAATAGTAATGATGTATTCTTCTTTAACATTACGAAGTATTGTTTCTTGTATTTTAGTAAAAGGTACAATATTTACTTTAATATTGCCAGAATACTTATTAATAATATTAGCAAGACCAATAACTTTATTTTTTGCCTGAACACTAGTATGCGGCGGTGATTCAAAATATAAGCATTCAATATCTACACCTCGTTTTAAAGCTAAATATCCCGCAACTGGTGAATCAATTCCTCCACTTAACATTAGTAAAGATTTACCTTGAATACCAACAGGATATCCACCAAGACCTTTTATCTCATTAAAATAGATAAATGTACCTTCTACTCTAATTTCAATTTTAATATGTAACTCAGGATTATGTACATCAACACTAACATCCATGTTTTTTAAAATCTTAGTTGCGACCATCTTATTAAAATCCATACTATGTATCATAAATCTTTTATCTGCTCTTTTAGTATCTACTTTAAATGTTTTAAAAGATTCATTTTTAACAAGTTCTAAAACACTATTTATAATAGTATCACTATTATTATCTACTTTATAAGCAATAACTATACTATGTATCCCAAAGATATTTTTAAGTTTTTCTACAACTAAATCAATATCATTAGATTCTATATATATTCTAGATCTATCAGATTTCATAGTATAATTAAGACTAACTAAAATATTTTTAATATTATTAGTTAACTTTTTAATGAATACATTTCTATTACCTTTTTTAGTAGTTAATTCTCCATATTTAATAAATATAAGTTTTTGCATAAAACACCTCGAGACCAATTATAGCACACAACAAATATTCAATCAAGAATATAATATATTGGTGATTATATGTTTGATAATGAAGATATATATAAAATAGCAAGAATGTTAAATATTAGATTTGATAAATATCCTTATGAAGATTTTAAAAGAGGCATTATGATAGAGTTAGAACATGGTAAGGTTAACTCTAAAACTAATGTAACCGATGATGATTTAATTAAAACTGCAAAAATCGCACTTGCTCACTTAAATGAACTACCAAATTATTATAATAAAGATTATGGACTTTTAAAGTTCGAAGAATATTTAAAAAGCATGCTAAATTAATAAAATATTAAACTTTTTTTAGTATTAATAATTATAAATACTCCATAATAATAATGAATATTCTATTTATAGAATATGTAGAAAGGAGTACGCATGAAGAAGTTTTTAACAATTACATTTTCTATTTTATTAATAACAATAATACTTACTGGATGTGATAAAAAAGTTGATGATACCGATATTGATGAAGATAATGAAATAGAAGATAGCGTAAGAGGTTTTACTGGTGAAATTAATACATCATGGGATGAGGTAGAAACTGATTATGATAATATTGAGCTTGAGGCTAAAAGAGAAGTAGCTGATATGGATAATATAACTACTAATGATGTAAAAGAGTTAACTAATACTATTCAAACTAAATATGCGAGTGTAAAAAACGGTATTACAGATGATAATGAAAATGATGCTAAAGAATTATATAAAGCATCTATTAAGTTACAAGAAATTGCAAAAAAAGATGGCACTCGTGTTGACCATGAAATAACTACTCTTGCAGAAAATGCTGAAGCCCTAGTTAAACATTATTACGGAAAAGCCGATAAAGACTTTGATTCTGTTAAAGATGATTTTGAATCAGGATTAGAAAATATTAAAGACTATGCTGAAGATAAATGGCAAGAATTTGTAGATCTATTAAAGTAATAGGTCTTTTTAAATGCAAAAAAGTAACAAATTGTTACTTTCTCAATAATTTTTGATATACTTCTTTTTTATTTTTTAAACCGTTTTCTTCTGCAATAAATCTAATAATCTCTCCAACATTAGATACTTCTTTTAAATACTCGTTCCCAGTTAATATCTCATTATCTTTATCTCTAAAGTATAAAGTCTTTATTTTATTTTCCTGTAACTTTTTACATATATTAGGATTATCATCAATCATAATATCAATACCTATTTTTTTACAAGCATCTACCTTATCTTTAATACCAAAACATATATTATTTATACTAATACTATTCCTATTAAAAACATCAATAATCGCGCTCTTAGTTTCTTTAACAATTGTTCCCCTAGCGGTTATAAAATAATACTCATAACCTTCTAAATTAAGAAATTCTAACAATTCTTTAGCTAGTGGTATTAATGGAGTAAGATTTACAGTTGCATATACCAAATATTCTTTTACAAAATCATCTTTTTCTTCTTTAGTCCAATCATATCTATCTAAATAACTAAATTCATTTTTATTAACAATTCCCATTTTGTTTAATATAAACAGGTCATATAATTCAGCTAAAGTACGCATTGTTCTTTCAAAATCTAGAATAATTCCATCAATATCAATACCAATTTTCATACTATCTTCCTAACTTAAGACTTTTATTTTTTACCCAAGCATCACTAATATGAGCATCCTCAAAAAAGTTAGCATCTACAGTATAACCTGTTAACCATTTAATAACTCTAACATCTGATGTTGTTATTTTATTATTAATACGAATTATATTACCATTAATATGACTGCAATCTTCTGTTGGAAATTCACAAATACCTTTTTTCTTTAAAATGCATTCATGATTTATTTTGTTTATAATTTCATAATCAAAAGGAATTATATCATCTAAATTATTATTACTTGGTAAACTATTTTTATAAGACATACACTTATCATGCATTACACAATTGTTACACCCTAATTCTGTTGGTCGATAATAATGAGCATTATAATCTCTAGGTAAATTGTGAACATAAGAAAATAAACATGAAGTTTTTCTAAATACTGGTACATTATACTTTTTAGCTAATGCTTCAAACAATTTAACTACTTTATCATCTATTATTTTTTTATGGCCAAAACTATATCCCGGATATGGTTTTAAATCTAATCCCTGTTCTTTCCATATTTTAACACTTTCAGGCTTTCCCTGTAATCCAGAATAGCCAATTGCAAGATTATACTCACGCGCAAGTGATAAAACTTTAGTAAATGCTTCTACTGTATCATTTACATTATAAATAATTGGTCGATACTCAATAGAATATTTATAATTATTAACTCTATTTCTAGTTGCTTTTAGATTATTTTCAAACCTTTCCATAGTACTTCCGTCTAAATTAGAATTAACACCAAAAGTAGAAAATGCAACATGTAAATCCAAATTAAAAGGAATATCAGGAAACTTAGTAAAATCTCCTTTAGTGATAATTACTACAGGGCCTTTATGATTAGCACTCTCTAATCTTTTTAAATAATTAATAGTATTATCAATTTGTAATAATGGATCTCCATAAAATAAATTTACCGCAACCGGAATATTAGTAAATACCTCATTTATTTCACTTGGTAATATACTATAATGTTTTTCTTCTAACTTCTCTCCATTTAATCTACAATACTTACAATCATAACAATAATCAAGTGAATCACCTAAGAAATAAAATGATTTAGCAAAAAGCGCAAAAGGACTAATACTTATGTCGTTCATCCTATCTCCCCCTAAGTACATTTTAACATATATTTGAAAGTATAGATATATCAAATTTTATATACTATTTCAAACTTTTAATAAACTCACTACAATCATTTGCTTGTATATTATTTTTAAGAGTAATTATTCCATAATCTATTTCAGGAGTTTCTGGTTTAACATTAATTATTTTTAAATCTTTACTCTCTAAATAATTATCTACATACATCTTTGTAACATAACCAATACCATATCCCATTCTAACAAAGTTAACAAGTAAATTAGAACTTGCAATATTCATTTTTGGTTTAATACTTACATTGTTCTTTTTAAAATATTCTTCTGCACTAATTCTAGAATTAGATGGATATCTTTGTAATAATATTGGTAATTTTTCTAAATCATTTACATTTAATTTATTACTTATATTATAATTCTTACTTGTAACAAATATATATTTAGTACTACCTAATACTTTATAATTTAAATCATTATCCAGTACATTTGGAAACTTACTTAGTATAAAATCAATATCTCCTGATTTCAATTTCTTAATTAAATCTTTTGTAGAATCAGTATAAATATCAAATATAATATTAGGATATCTATTATGAAATTTTTCTATATACTTCATTAGATATACTTTGGCAAGCGTAGTTGAAATTCCTATTCTAATAGTTCCATTGTGTAATTCTTTAGAATCATTAATATTACTCTCTACATCATCTATAATCATCAAGGCTTGCTTAACTTTTATAAATAACATACTACCTACATCAGTTAAAACAACACCTTTTTTTGTACGAATAAATAGAATCTCTCCTATACTATCTTCTAAATTCTTAATATGTTTTGTTACAGCTGGCTGAGATATTCTTAATTTTTCACTCGCCTTTGTAATATTTTTTGACTTAGCAACTTCATAAAACACTCTATATAATTCTAAATTAACCATCATAACCTCCTGTTATTGCAGCAATAATTTATTTGTATTTTATTTATATCATAAATTATTCTATAATGCAATTAGGAGGAGATAACTATGAAAAGAAAAATTAGAAAATTTTTAGAAGAGAATAAAAATGGGGATTACTCACATTTGCTCTTATGTTTAGATTTAGATGATTATGAGTGTTTTTTAAGACCAATAAGATATGAGGAAAATGTAATAGATGTTATCAATTTTTTTAACAAACATAGAGTAAATATTCATGCGGTTTATAACTGCAATCTTGACTTAACAGACCAATTGATAGAAGATAATCCGTATCATATCGAACCTATTAACAAAAATGTAAATAATAATATTAAAGAGGCATCAGAGTTTGCAACTAATGTCCATAGAAACCAAAAAAGGATAGATGGAACCCCTTATATAAATCATCCTACTAGAGTTGCTGAAAATGTTAGAAGCTACATACATACTAAAAACGCAGACGAACTTATAATATCCGCTTATTTACACGACACATTAGAAGATGGATTTATTACATATGATGATATAGCAAATAAATTTGGTTATAAAATTGCCAATATAGTATTAGAGTTAACCAATAATTTTAAGTTAAAAAAAGAACTAGGCAAAACTAGATACTTGCAGTTAAAAATGAAAAGAATGAGCGATGATGCATTAAGTGTTAAACTATGTGATAGACTGGATAATGTTAGAGATTTAGTAAATGCTGATGAAGTCTTTAAACATAATTATTTAGAAGAAACAAATAATATAATTGATTATATTATAGAAAACAGAAAATTATCCGAAACACATATTAGCTTAGTTAATGAAATAAAAAAAGATGTGTTAAAATATAATAATAGAAAAAAAGAGAAGACAAAAAAACTAGTTTTTTAGTTTTTTAATACTACAATCTTCTTTTTAATTTCTTTAATTTATTTACACTCATAGTAGGTTTATAAGTATTAGGTATAACAATATTATTAGGGTTATAAAAACATGTATCAATATTATTATTCATACCACCTAATATATCAGTAGATAAACCATCACCTACTAACAACATATTATCTTTATTTTTATTATCACATCTATATATCATATAATCAAAGAATTCAGAATTAGGTTTAGAATGTCCTACTTCTTCCGAACTTACTAAAAGTGATATATAACTATTTAAATTTGCTTTTTCTAGTTTATTTATAGCTGCATCTTTTGGACCATTAGTAGCTATTACTATCTCTCTATTATTAATACTAGATAATAAATCATTCGCACCTTTTACCTCTACAATGTTTACACCAAGATTATTACAATAAATATCATTAAGACTAACTGCATCTTCAAAAGATAAATCAAGAACTTTAAAAAATCTTATAAAACGGTTTGCTCGTAAATAAGTAATTTTATCTTCTAACTTAGTAATATATCTAGGAACATTAAGTTCTCCTGTTTCCCACGAATGCCAATACTTTGTATCATGACTCTTCCATTTATTTAGTAAAATATCACTATAATTAATATCTAATACTCTTAATACTACTTTAAATGCATATTTAATAGACTCATGATTATCTATTAGTGTATCATCTAAATCAAATATAACTGTTTCATATTTTTTCATACTACCTCCACTTCTTAAGTATATCATAAATAAACTAATATTTTACTATATAACAAAAAAATCCAAGTATCACTTGAATTACTATTTAACTTTAGTTTTATTGGATAAATATTTTAAATCAGGAATGTCTGTATCTATTCTATTAAAATAAAAATGATTAATCCCAAAACCTTTACTATATTCTTTTATATCATCAATGCTATCGAGATTAATATCGCATAATAAAGGATATCTTTTTAGTATATAATTCTTTACAGTATTCATATATTCTTGATAATTATCATCTGCAATCTTTTCATCCATAATAAAACTCATAAAACGAAATAATCTATCTTTATCTTCTATAAGTATTTCTCCTTTAAGTATTGAGTATATTACATCAAATCTACATCTTCTAATTTCTACTAAAGACTTATATAAATTATTAGTTGTATTATAATCATTACAATCTAATATTTTATTATTTGTAATATCATAACCTGCAACTACCTCAGGCATAGCCTCTCCATATTCATATGAAGTTAAGCATAAATACTTGGAATTAAAATGAATATTAATTCCTTCTAAATGATCAATATAATCATTATAAATTTTAATAAAATTCTCATTAGTATTAATATACCAATAAATATCATTATTAATAAATTGTTTAACTAATGATAATTCATCATTAACTTTATATAAAGAATATATTCCTTGATTAAAGCATCTAGTAAATAAGTTTAATTGTTGCCCAATATTACTATTTTTAGTATTAGTATAAATCATGTTTTTAGAATTAATATAGATTACATCATTACCTCTTTTATCTTTTGTTAAATAAAATGGTAAATTATTACTATTATTATCCAAATAAAATGGTATATATTTTTGTTTCATATTTCATCCTTTCCATATAGTGGTAATTTAATTGTTACTTTAGTACCCACACCTTCTTTAGATTCATAACTAAGTATCCCGTTGTGCGCTTTTATTATCTCATCAGATAATGAAACACCTAATCCTGTACCTCTATTTTTAGTAGTATAAAATGGTTCTTTTATCTTCGACATTATTTTCTTACTTATCCCTATTCCTTCATCAATAACAATTATATTAATAGTATTATCCTTTATTACATCTTTAATTGTAATAACTCCTTTTCTATTTTCCATAGCTTCAATACTATTTTTAATGATATTTATAAGTACTTGTGCAAGTCTATTATAATCTCCATTAATATAAATCTCATCATCTATTAAATCACTCTTAAACTTTATATTATTAGCTTCCATTAATGGTATTTCTCTACTTATTATATCTTCTATAAGCATATTTATATCCATTAAATCAAAAGTAATATTGGCTTTATTTACAAGTAAAAAGTCTTGTAGTAAGTTTAGTAGTCTATCTATTTCTGACTTAATAATTGGAATATATTTTTCTACTTGTTTTCTATCTTTAGTATTAAGCATGTCCAAATAGGCTTTAATAACCGCAATAGGATTTTTAATCTCATGAGTTATTTTAAACAAAGATGTTTTTAATCTACTATCTTGTTTAATCTTTTTATACTTATTATTATCTTTTATAATATTTTCTCCAAGATTATATAGTAAATATATAATATGAATTAGGATATAATTAAACAAAACTAAAAATATCATATTAATTAACCCTAAAGATAAATATACATTATAATTTGAAATAAGTAACCATAGTATTAAGAATAAGTATTCTACGATTAAGAATAAATCGATAAATACAAAATCAGTAATTTTATATTTATTCTTAATAATATTAATTAAATATAAAACAAGATATGGAACTATCATAAATATAATAAAGTTAAACTGATTATAATAAATGAATATTAGAACTAATGAAATTAAATTAGCTACTATCACTCTATCTTTTAAATAAGCAATAAGTATAACACTATTTAAAAGAAGAAAATTAATAATAGGATAATCACTAGTACTATAAATACTTACAATATATATTATAGAAACTAATACAATATCAAATATCATATTCTTAGTATTCTTAGTAATACTATTGTTAGAACTTAAAAATACTATATAAATAAGTAAAGGACATAATATAAATATTAAACTAGAAAATAAAGTACTAAAGATATTCATCAAATCACCGTCATAATTGTAGTATACTTATTTGTCGAATTTTGTCGAATAATGTCTAAATATTAAAAAAAATGACTATTTTAAGTCATTAATACATTTTATAATCTTACCAGCATCACTTCCAAGAATAATTTTAAGTTGATTATCAACTTCTAATATTCCTTTAGCGCCCATCTTTTGAATTGCTTCTTTGTTAGCTTTAGATACATCTTTTAATGTAACTATAAATCTTGATTTATTTACTTCATATTTTATTACATTATCTTTACCACCTAAGTTTTGTACTAACTTATTAGCATCCAATTTAAAATCTTTCTTGTTTGCTTTTATGATTGCAAGTGCAACTATAACTAATATTACAACAATAATTAAATATTTTATAATCTCCATATCATCACCAAGCAAAATTATACTATAAATAGAAAAAAAAGTAAAATTAAAGAAATATTATTGAATAAAAATTAGGAATGAGGTATTATATTAATTGGTGAGAAGATGAAAAATATATCTAAATATAAAGTTGATAAAGGAATACTAATTGCAGTAATAATATTCGCTATTATAAGTGTTGTTACTATATATAGTGCACAAGGATTACTGGCTAAAGATATGCAGAATTTATATACTAAACAGATTATGTGGTATGGAATAGGATTTGTTGTTGCTTATCTTATTATGTTTATTGGTAATGACTTTATAATAAAGCATATTAACATACTATATATAATTGGAGTATTATTACTTGGACTAGTTCTGATATTTGGCGCAACTATTAATGAAGCTAAATGTTGGTTCGTCCTCCCTGGTATTGGAAATTTTCAACCTAGTGAATTTATGAAAATAATACTTATTATTATGGAAGCAAAAATGATTGATAAGTTTCATCAAGATAATGAATCTCCAAGTGCGATGGATGAATTTAAATTTTTAATTAAAATGTTAATTGTAGTTGCAATACCTACTCTACTTACATTTCTAGAACCAGATACAGGAGTTGTATTAATATATTTACTTATTACATTTGTTATGTTATTTATATCAGGATTTAGATTTAGATGGTTTTTAATTGTTATTACTTTAGTAGCTGCTGCTGTAGGAGGACTACTTGCCATATACTTTTTAAATAAAGATTTATTTATTAAAATATTTGGTACATCATTCTTTCTTAGAATAGATAGATTACTTGATTGGTCAAACGGTAGTGGATTTCAATTAAAAAACGGTATGACCGCTATTGCATCAGGAAATATATTTGGAAATGGATTTAACAATACACCAATATATTTTCCATATCCACAAACAGACTTTATATTTGCCGTATTTGCCAGCAACTTTGGTCTAGTTGGTTCAGTATTCTTAATTGGTTTAATAATATATTTTGATATTAAACTAATTACAACGGCAATTCATAGTAATAAAAATATTAATAAGTATATTATCGCAGGTATTATTGGAATGTTAATCTATCAACAATTTCAAAATATTGGCATGACTATTGGAATAATGCCTATTACCGGTATCACACTACCATTTATATCATATGGAGGATCTAGCCTACTTAGTTATATGATAATGATAGGCATTATATTTAATATATCAAATGATTCACTTAGATATAGAAACTAAAAATATCAACGTTCGATTGATATTTTTTTATAATGTCATATTTCCACTTCTAATATCTCTTAAATATAATTGATAAACTATGGTTTAAGTGCAGTTATAGGAAGAACATATACTCCATCTTTTCTTTGATATGCATAATCTATCATTCCACTAATAACACACAAAAAACTTGGTTTCTTCATACATTTATTTGAAAATTTTAGTAAATTATTTGCTGCTTCTTCTATTTTACCAACACCTAGTTTAACTTCTATTGCGCCATACTTTCCATCTCTTAATTCTACAATAGCATCTACTTCCTCACCGGTATTATTATCATGAAAATGATAAATTCTTCCCCCGAGATATTCTATATATATTCTTAAATCTCTTACAACAAGTGATTCAAACATAAATCCAAATAATTCTAAATCTTTAAGTAAATGCTCTTGCTTTAATCCTAATACTGCACATGCTAGTGATGGGTCGATAAAATGTCTTTTAGCTGTCTTTCCTGCCCTAACACTTGAACGTATTTTTTCAGAAAATGGCATTTGATTTTTAATTAGATGAATATTTATTAAAACATTTAAATAATCTGATACAGTATTCCTGCTAACCTGATATTCTTCTTCAGTAGCATACTCTTCTATATCACTTACAATTTTTTCGTTAGTAGCAAGTGTTGACTCATTCCTTGCTAATGCCCTAAGTAGCATTCTCATTTTTTCTTTATCACGATTTATACCATCATAATTTATATCATGCTCTAAAACATCTTCTATATAACTTTCAGGAAGTCTATAATAGTTTTTTCTATCATATTTTAAACTTGCAGGCCATCCACCACGAATAATTAAGTCAGCATATTTTTCTATACTAGGTTTATTTTTTAAATTCGATGCAATTTTTTTATTATTAAATAAATCCATAAGAGAAATTATTCCTTCAGAATCGCCAGATTCAAAAAGCGACATTGTATACATGTTCAATTTACATATTCTTCCTGCACCTGAATGAAAAATATTTTTTGGATCAACAGGTGCGGAAAAACCAGTTAATATAAACTTACCGCATTTTCCATCTTCATCACACTTTGTTCTAACATCATCCCATATTTGTTCTATTGATTGCCACTCATCAATTAATTCTGGATAATCTTTCGTATATATTAAATCTCTACTCATTAATGCTTTCTGATAATCAGAATTAGGATTATCAGATTTTGTTAATAAAACTGCTGAATTTGCATGGTTAAATGCAGTCCAAGTTTTACCACAATATTTTGGCCCTTCTATACTAATTGCACCAAACAATTTAAGCAATTCACTAATTTCATCATCAACCAATCTTTCTTTATAGGTTTCTTTTGTTAAAGACATATATAATCCTCCTTTTGTATCTAGAATATATCATATAAAATCTTAAAAGCCAACTTTCGTTGTGCATTTAGCATCATTTCTATTGTGCATTTAGCACAACTCTAAAAACATAAATTCATTTACTAAAAAAGTTAATCCTAAATTAACTTTTTTCAAAAACTCTTTTATAATGTCATATTACCACTTGTAATATCTCTTAAATATTTAAAATATAATTCTAAAATATTTGCTTTTTTCACATTATTCTTTACTGTTAAATTCATTTTACTTATTACTTTACCATTGTTTTTTATAGTAATCATTCCTACTTTATCTCCCTTTTTAATATTTGTTTTTAAATTATTTATCTTTAAAGTATAACTAGGAGATATATTATCTGTCACTTTAGTTAGTATATTTATATCGTTAATAGGAACAATCTCAATATTTTTTGACTTAATCTTATCATTTTTAATTTTCTTTAACACTTTATTTTTACTAATATACTTTTTCATTTTATACTGACTATATGCATAATCTAACATACTTGATACTTCACTATTTCTATTATCAATAGAATCTTCTCCCATTACTGTTGCGATTACTCTCATGTTATTCTTCTTCATTGTTGCGGTTAAACAATAACCAGCAGTCTTTGTATATCCAGTTTTAAGTCCATCTACTCCCTTTTTAAATCTAACTAGCTTATTAGTATTAACAAGCCATATCTTTCTATCAGTATTTTCTCTTAAATAAGTTTCGTAAACAGATGTAAAATCTAATATCTTTTTATGATTTAATAGTTCTTTTCCTATCATAACCATATCATAAGCACTAGAATAATGTCCTTCTTCATCTAATCCATGACAATTCTTAAATTTAGTATCAGTTAGACCTAACTCATTTACTTTATTATTCATCATCTTAACAAAATTATCCTCTGTACCACCTATATATTCAGCAAGTGCGACTACTGCATCATTACCCGAGGCAATAGATATTCCTTTAAGTAAATCTTCAACGCTCATCTCTTCTCCTTCTTCGAGCAAGATTTGTGACCCACCCATGCTAGATGCATTTTTAGATACTGTTACTTTATCTGTTAGTTTTATTTTACCATTATCTATACTTTCCATAATAAGAAGTAAACTCATCATCTTTGTCATACTAGCTGGAGGTATTTTTTCATGTGAATTTTTCTCAAATAAAATCTGTCCTGTTGATTGTTCTATTAATATCGCACTTTTAGCATTTTCCCCTAAAGATAACTCATTAGATACAGTTTCAGCTCCATAAACTATAAATGGCATAATTAATATAAATAATGAAAATATAATTAGTTTTTTCATAATCCACCTCTAATAAAGAATATGATTACTATATAAAAAAAGAACTCTAACTTTATAAACAATCAGAGTTAAATTTACTTACTATATCATTAAATGCATCAATATTAGTTTTTCTAAACTTATTATCTTTAATAAGTTTATTTATCTCATCAACTCTCATATATTTAACATATTCTACTTCTTCTTTTGAGTACTTAACTTTATTTAAATCTATATCTTTTTCTATATAGAATACATCTTTAAAAGCAGATTCATATTTATAAGTTTTAAATAACTTACAATCTTTTTTATCTATTTTAATACCTAGTTCTTCATTAATCTCATTAATAACGGCATCTAAACTTGTTTCACCTGATTTAACATGCCCACCAGTTACTGCAAACACTCCCTTTTTATTCTTTGATGTTTTCTGAATTAGGTATTCTCCTTTAGAATTTTTTATAAATGCAAGTACTACAATATTATAATACCCACTAGGCACTTCTAACTTAGTTCCTTTTTCTCTAAATAGTTTCTTATCTGTTTTATTCTTATCCTCATCATATAAATCAGTATATTCTCCATATTTATCACTTTTAAGCATAATAACTTTCAACTCCTTATAAAAATTAAAAAAATTAACAAACAATAGCAATTACATATTATTATAAATATTATTATAAATAATTTATCATAAATTGTTACTAATTACTTTAAATAATATACTAACAGACTATAGTTGTCAATAGTTTTAATAAAATTACACAGATTAGTCATATAATTTATGGGGATTTATATAAGTTGGGGTGACTATATGAATAAAGGATCATTAAAAGCAATTGATATTCAATTTTATACTTTATTTTTTTCTCTAGCTAGTATAGTTATCTCACTAATATTAACTTATAATCAAAAATTAATAAAAGAAGATAAAAAAACTCTATTAAGTGATAAAGCAAGTTATAACTTATCATTATTTAATAGAGTATTAATATTATCTATTGCTTTAATTTTTTTATATGTTAATTATAAAGACTATAAAACTAGTAACAATAATAAACAAAAGAAAAAAAGCACCTTACAAATAGATGCTTCCCTTCTTACAATAATTGCAGCTTCAATATCTTTATATGTTGTATATAATTCTAAACCTGAAGCAATTACAAATATCCAAAATCCAATAGTATAAAACAAAAAAGTCTAATATAGACTTTTCGAGTAAGGAGTGTTTTGTTAGTTATCACCAACACATTCAGTATAATAAATATTTGTGTGAATATTATGAATTAAATGTGTAATTTTAGTGAAACTATATAAAGCTTCCTATAACTATTGTAATAGCAGCTAAAAATACTCCTGCTGTAAATCCTATTAGGCAATACATTGCTAGAGAACCTTTAAATTTTTTATCTTTATGCTCTTTAATTTTTTTATGTTTTTTAACTTTTGGTTCTTCAATATTACTATCTTGAACTTTAGGGGAATCAAAATTAATTTTTTTCAATTCTTCTAAAGGTTTAGTTTCTTCAATAATACTTGGTTCTACTTTCTTTTCTGCTTTTATCTCTTTTTTAGATTCTTCTTTTATTCTTTCTTGTACTCTTCTTGCAGACTCATACTTTCTTACATTATCAATAACCCAACTTAATTCCTCTTTTGGACTAATAAGAGGATTATCTATATATTCCTTTATATCATCATATTTTACAGTTACATTATGATATTTAAATGCTCCATATGCATTTATATCACGAATAATTACATCAACATCGGCAGGTTTAACAACCATATCTATTTTTAAATTTTTTAATACAGCCTCTCCTGTTTTTTTTAATTTTGCATAATATAATTTTCTATCTTGTGTTTCAACAAAGAAATTAGCGAAATTTATATAACTTATATTTAAGTCTTTAATCTCTTTAACTATTAGAGTCAACATCTTTTTTTCATTTACATTCATTTCTTTAATAGTATTTAGATGATTTTTTAAATCATGTGTTTCTATAAACTCAAACATGTAAGAATCTTTAAAATAATTTTTAATCTCTTCTATTGTATTAAATTTAGATAAATTTTCTATAGTAACTTCCAGAGGAACATTAGTATAGTATTCAACTAAATAAAGCATATTTGAATTTTTCTCAACAAAACGCAGATATTTCATATCACCTGCTAATATAAGTTCATTAAAATCTATTAATTCAATACTATTCATAATTACCCTCTATTCTATATCTCTGATATAATAGTATCATAATAAGTCGAAAAATACAAGAAACTATTCTAATAATTTTTATAATCAATTTTTTTTACTTTTTGTAAATAGCAATCGCCGCATAACGCAACATAAGAAACATCTTTTTGCGCACCATCTATTATTATATCTGGTCCATCTAATGTATATTTACCATTTAACTTTCTTGCCGCATACCTAGCAGTATTACCACAAACACATAGTGTTTTTATCTCTTCTATATTTTCAGCAATCTCTAAAAGTCTAGTTGAACCAGTAAATCCTTCCATCTTAAAATTAGTACGAATTCCATAACATATAATTGGAATATCTAACACTTTAGAAGCAAGATATAGTTCATCTATTTTATCATTTGATAATAATTGTGCTTCATCTACAAAAACACATCTTAAATTACTTGTGAATCTACTTTTTATTTCCTTTATAATATCAGTATTATCATCAATTAAAATATCTACTAATCTTTGCATACCAATTCTAGAATCTAAGCAATCATTACCTTTAGTATCAATCTTAGGTTTCATAACTAATACTTGATAACCTTTTTCTTCGTAATTATAAGCAGTACGCATTAAATCAATGCTTTTACCACTGCCCATAGTTCCATATTTAAAACATAGTTTAGCCATATAATCTCCTAAAATGGCATTTTAAAATTACCATTTTTCATTCTCTTCATCATAGTTTTCATCTGTTCAAATTGTTTTAATAATCTATTAATCTCTTCTACGCTTCTTGCGCATCCCTTAGAAATTCTAAGTTTTCTTGTATTTTTAATACACTCAGGATGTCTTCTTTCATAAGGTGTCATAGATAAAATAATTGCTTCAATATGTGCCATATCTTTAGGATCAATACGCACTTTCTTTAACTCTTTTGGAACACCAGGAATTAATTTAATCAAATTTTCAAGTGGCCCCATCTTTCTAATTTGTTTAAACGTTTTTAAGAAATCTTCTAAATCAAATTTACCTTGTTCCATCTTTTTAGCTGTTGCGAGTGCTTCATCTTGATCAATAGTTGCTTCAACTTTCTCAACCATACTCATTAAGTCACCCATACCAAGAATACGACTAGCCATTCTATCAGGATAAAATTCGTCTAGACCATCCATTTTTTCTGATACACCAACAAATTTAATTGGAACATTAGTTAAATGACGAATAGATAAAGCCGCTCCACCTTTTGTATCTCCATCTAGTTTAGTTAATACCGCACCAGTAAGTGGTAGTTTATTATTAAATCCTTCAATAACATTAACTGCATCTTGTCCAGTCATACTATCTATTACAAGTAATATTTCATTAGGTGTAATCTCATTATTAATATTATTTAGTTCATCCATTAATTCTTCATCTATATGAAGTCTACCTGCTGTATCAATAAGTACATAATCATACTTATTTTCTTTTGCATAAGCTAAAGCATTCTTACTTATTAGAACAGGATTACCTGTGCCTTCATCATATACTTCGATATTTAACTCACGCCCTATTTGTTTTAATTGATCAATAGCAGCAGGACGATACACATCACAGGCAACAAGCAAAGGCTTTTTCTTATACTTCTTTCTAAGTAATAAAGCAATTTTTCCAATAGTAGTAGTTTTACCACTACCTTGAAGTCCAACCATCATTAAAATAGATGGATTACCTTTAGTATATAAATCTTCTTTATCCCCACCAAGTAATTCTACAAGTTCATCTTTAACTATTTTTACAAATACTTCTCCTGGTTTTAAACTTTTCTTAACTTCTTCACCTAGTGCTTTTTCTTTAACCGTTGCGATAAACTCTTTTACAACTTTATAATTAACATCAGCTTCTAGTAAAGCAAGTCTAATTTCACGTGTTACATCACTAATATTATCTTCTGTAATTTTCCCATAACCTTTTATTTTATTAACTGCATTCTGCAGTCTTTCTGATAAATTCTCAAACATAAAATCACCTTTCTATTTATAATTCATAACATTCTTTAGCTTTATCGCACAAAAATGCAATTTCATTTCTTAAATCACTACTATAATCAATGTCTCTATAATACATAAAACTATTATGTATTATTCTCCCTTTAAACATTAATAATGTAGTTTTAATATGAACAGGAATTTCTCTATTTTTAATCATTTTATCGATATTATCTCTAATTCCTTTTACCATGTATATCATACCATCATTAGATAAGATTCTAGTATAATCTCTATCAAAACCTACTAAAATAAATTCATCACTAGTAAGTGCACTTTTAAAATTAGCAACAATATCAAGCTCATCTTGTTTTAAATTAAGCGGATTATCTTTAATATATTCATCAATAACATTCTTATGTTCCCAAAGATAATCATCAATATCTTTAATTAATTCAGGATTTGTTTCTTCTTGTTTTTCAATTTTTCCAACATCTAAATTTATCTCATATTTTTGATTCACATAATCAATTAGAGATAAATACAACTTATAAAACTGATCTGCACCTCTTCTAGGTAAATGAGCATCATTTTGCTTAACCCTTGAAAAAATTATTTTCAAATTTTCTCTTTTCTTTTTTCTTCTTCTAACTCTTTTTTTGAAAATCCACAATATGATGGAGACGGTTCTATAGATAATGCATCTTCTATCTTAGATAGCATTTCTTTATCAATAAAGTATGCTAAACCACTATGACTACCAAGAACTCTATATCGTTCTATTTCTTTTAAGAGCATAGACTTCATTCGATGTTTTTTTACTTCATCAAACAGTTTCCTAACTTTTTCATTACTCAAATGATAACCATAGTAAAACATTTCTTCATTTTCTTCTACTGACGAATGAAAAGTTCCACTTAAAGCATATTTTTTCTATTTTCATTTATTTCATCTATATAATCATAGTAATTACGATAACATATATATTCATTCCAATTTTCATCTTCACTTTTAAATTCTTGATAACAGCAGCAATAATAATGAATAAAAGGATTATTAAATTCTTCACCTAAAAGATTTTCATCTACATTAAATACTTTTACAACTAAGTTTTTTAAACTTTTTACAAGCATAGTACCATTAGTTCTAACTACACCTACTATAAATACATAAAAATCTTTTTGATTTTTCATTTGTTTATTAATCTTAGTTTTTAAAGCATTTATAACATTATCAACTTGTTCTTCATATATTTCACATTTAGACTTATTGATAATTAGTTTATTACTTAATTCATTTATCTCCCAGTCATACTTCTTTCTATCAGTCTTCGTTAAATCATTTTTTCTTAAATATCTCAACAATTCTAATTCCCTTAAAGTACATATACTATAAAGATATCCATCTATTTTATAAACATCAATAATTTCTTTTAACATTTCCTTTTTGTTTACTTTACCAAAATCTTTTACATTATAAACTAAACTTTCATATAAAGAATATGCTTGATACTCATCATACTTATTAAATTTTTTTTCTAACTTCATATTCAACTCCTAATACAGTTTTACT
>CADCIZ010000028.1 GCA_902801685.1 uncultured Erysipelotrichaceae bacterium
AATAGGCCTTTCTTGACCTATTATGCCAATTTGATAATATTCCCATTTTTGTACATAGTTATATTCCCATTTTTGTACATTTTAGTATTGACATTTACATTAATTGAGTAATTTTTAACTTTTTTATTTATTTCATTATTTATTAATTCGTTTTTTATCTCATTGTAATAGTTCATATCTACTCCTTTCTATGGTGCACAAGTTTCTATTTTTAATTTATTATTCTTAATATTAAATAAAATACTACCATCAATGTCTGTTCTATATATTTTTGAACTTTTTAAACTATCTAATACTTCTTTATTCGGATGTCCATATCTATTATTTTTTCCAACACTAATAATTGAATATTTTGGATTAATCTCATTAATAAATTCTTCACTACTACTTGTCTTACTTCCATGATGTCCAACTTTTATTACATCCACATCAGATATATTATAATTATCCAAAATATCTTTTTCTTTCTCTACTCCTGCATCTCCCATAAACATAAATTTATATCCATTTATATCTGTATATATAACATTACTATTATCATTCTCGTCATCATATTCTTTTGTTTGCAAAAAGTATAATTTATTGTTATCAATATTTAATTCTTTAATACACGAATAATATGGTATCTTCTTTTTATCTAATACTTTTGTAAGTTCTTTTTCTAATTCATTAAACTCACCACAATTAAATATTACTTTTTCTACTTTAAAGTTTTCTATTAGGTTTACTGCTTCACCCATATGATCATAGTCTCCATGTGTAATAATTAAATAATTAAGTTTTTTAATACCTCTACTTTTTAAAGAAGGTATTAATATATTATTAGTAATATCATTATTGTAACTTCCACCTGTATCAATCATTATATTACCTTTATTGTTAGGTAATATTAAAATAGAACTATCACCTTGTTTTACATCTAACGTTATGTAGTAAGCATTAGAATCAATTAATCTATAGTTGGTATGAATAATTATTAAAATAATTACAATTAATAGATATGTATAATTATTTTTATTAAGCATTATAAGAACTACTATTATCGCAATATAGTAAACAATAAACACAACGATATTTATATGACAAAGAGTGAGATTAAATAACTTAATACTAGAGAAAAATAGAGAAACTTTTTCTAATATTAAAACAAATAAATTCAATACATTATTTAAACTAGGTATAATAAATACAATAATGCTTGATGGAAATATGATCAAACTAACAAGTGGTGCAAATATAATGTTAAGAAATATTCCAAGTAAGTTAATACTAAAGTAATTATTTATCATAATAGGAATTGTTACTATAAATGCTATAAAAGATGTCATTAATATTTTCATAAAATAATTATGATACTTATTTATTAATCTATGATTAAGAACTAACGAAATAGTAACTAAATAAGTAAAGATAAATGATGTATTATACAGATTATAAGGATTAATAATTAAAGATATAGATAGTAAAAGGATTAATATTTTTAAAGTTGATAATTTAAATTTATATTTCTTATTAAGTAATAACATTATATATAATAATCCTGCTCTTATTATGGATTTAGAATAATTAGTTAAAAAAAAGTAAAATAAGATTACCATAATAATTATAAATTTATTTTTAAAATTAAATTTATGCAATAAAAATTCTAATACTAATACAATTAAACCAATATGCATACCTGATAACGCAAATAAATGACTAATGCCATTAGTTCTATAACTATTAAGTACACCATCAGTTAACTTACTATTATCTCCCAATATGAAAGTATTTAAATAAGGATTATCTATTTTATTAATCCTATTTATAATAATTCTTTTAAGACTATATAATGCATTACCTTTATTTAATATCCAAAGCTTATCTAATTTCATTATGTAATGAGTGTTTATAGATTTTAAATAAGCATTATAATTAAACAAGTAGAAGTTACTATTTTTATCGGGCATACTCATAGTTCCTTCTACTTTAACTTTATAACCAATATTTATATTTAATTTATCATAATCATAAACTAATACTTTCTCAAACAAACTTGTTTTTACCTCAATTATATTCATAATATCTTTATACTTAATATTAGTAACTACACCGGTAATACTTTTAGTATTTAAATTATATTTAGTTATATAAATATTAAATTTTAATACGATAAAACAATATATTAAAGTAAAAACAATTAAACATAAATAAAATATTTTAGATTGTAATAGAATCTTTGATCTTATCAAAAATACTATCTCCTATACCAGATACATTCTTTATATCTTCTATAGAATTAAACTTACCAACAGAATCTCTATACTCAATAATACTTTTAGCCTTAGTCTCACCTATTCCAGATAATTTCATAAAATCTTCGACGGTTGCCGTATTAATGTTAATAACTCCAGTTTCATTAGAATTATTACTTTCTTCATCGAAAGTAACTACCTTAGTCGCACATGCTGAGTTATTATCATTCTTACAATACTCTATTTTTTCTTCATAACTCTTCTTATTATTCTCCATCTCTTCACGGCTATAAATAATGATTACATCTTCATCTACAACTTTTTTACTTAAGTTAATACTATCAGTATCTGCATCTTCAGTAACACCTCCAGCAATATTAATTACGTCAATTACTCTAGCATTACTATCAACTTCATAAACATCAGGACTCACTACACTACCTTTAATGTCAACTTTAATTTTAGTATTCTCAACTTTAGCATCTTTAGTATCCTTCTTTTTTATTTCTTCATTTTCATTACTATTTTTTTTCAAACTACTTGGAGCAGATGCTTCTACTACACTATTACTATTATTCATAATAGTAAAACCACCAATTAAAACAACAATAATAACAATAAATATAATAAACTTCTTCATATGTACCTCCTTATGCCCTCATGTATAATATACGACAAAACTTTCAAATTTCCTTTTAAATTCAATAAAAAAATCAAGATTTTTATTTTTCTTGATTTCTATTACTATATAACCTCATCAATTGCCGCTCTAATTATATCAATAGACCTTTGAAGTTTTTCAGTTTCATCTTTATTTAAATCAACAAATATACGACTAGATATACCTCTTTTATTAATAACTGCAGGAAGGCCTATATATACATCATTTACTTTATCATATGTAGATACAGTAATAATATTATTCTCATCACCTAGGATTGTATTAGTAATTTTAACCAAACACATACCAATTCCATAACAAGTAGCTCCTTTTTTCTCAATTATCTCATAAGCAGCATTTCTAACACTATTACATATATCATCTAATTCTTTATCTGTTAAGAAATTATTAATTGGTTGAAGCCCAATATTAGCATTACTCCATGGAACAAACTCTGAATCTCCATGTTCACCAATTACATAAGCATGAACATTTTTAGCATTTATTCTCAAACGATCACCAATTAAATATCTAAGACGTGCAGTATCTAAGATAGTTCCAGAGCCTATTACTTTATTAGGAGATAATCCCGAATATTTATAAGTTAGATATGTCATTACATCTAATGGATTAGTAGCAACTACAAATATACCATCAAAACCACTTTGCATTACTTTAGTAACAATATCTTTAAATATTACACTATTTTTCTTAATTAAATCCATTCTCGTTTCTCCAGGTTTTTGATTAGCTCCCGCACAAATTACAACGATAGAAGCATCACAACAATCATTATAATTACCTGATTTAATATCAATTTTAGATGGAGCAAAAGCAAGACAATGATTTAAATCCATTACCTCTCCTTCTACTCTTTTTGTGTCTTTATCAATTAATACAAGTTCATTTACATATGTTCTTTGATTAAGTAAAGCATAAGCATAACTCATACCTACATTTCCGCATCCTATTAATACAACTTTATTTTTCATAACATCACCACTATCATGGTACAATAAAGTAATATTTCAGTCAAGAAAAAAATATCAAATCATACATAATTCTTTGCGTATTTTGATACTTTGCATTTTATCTTTTTCATTACTTTTATATCATATTTTTCAGGTCTATCTTCTAGTTTTTCACCATCAATACACCAGTTTTTATAATCATTATCATGGATTAATACTTTAATATTATCTGTTCTGATTATCTTATAATATTTACTCTTTTTAAACAATTGTATTTGCAAAAGACCTATCGCTAATTTTATAATATTATTTGTTTTAGCAATCATCACTTCAAATTTTGAGTCATTAAATACTGCATCTTTATATAAAGTAATTCCACCCATTCTATTAGAGTTAGATACTAAAAATATTGAAGTTTTATCATTATATATTTTACCATTTAACTGATATGTTATATTATACATCTTAGTAGGACGAGTAAATATATCCTTGATACCATTATTAAAATATGCAAGATAACCTAATTTTTGTTTATCAACCTTTTTTGTTTCATACGGAATATCAAGCAGTTTTCCAAATCCTGCAGTATAGGTAAAAGGAGTACCATTTATAGACATTACATCATACGATACAACTTTACCAGATAGTATACTTTTAAAAGCATTTATTGTATTATTAGGAAGATAAAATGATTTCTTTAAATCATTAGTGGTTCCAACTGGTAAATGTCCTAAAGTATATGGTTTATCTCTTTTGACATTACCACGAACTACCTCGTTAAAAGTTCCGTCTCCGCCCATAGATAATACTAAATCATAATTTTTATTTGTCTTTTCAATAATTTTAGTCGCATCATTTCTTGCTTTAGTTTTAATAAATTTTAGTTTATAACCATATGTCTTTCCAACATTCTCTAATTTATTTTTTAATAACTTAGTATTTTTCTGATTCCCACTATACGGATTGTGAATAACTAATATTTTTTTCAAACAATCACCTAGTTCTCCTATTTTCATTTTCCATTTCATATGTTGGTTCATTAAAATACATGCTTTTAAGAGCATTTTTATACATTTCTTGATATATTTTGTTTAAAGATTTTTCATTGTCACCATAGATAATCTTTTTTTTGATCTCACCTTCTAATATATCAATTTTAGCTATTAATTGCTCTTGATATTTAGCATCCAGATACTTTTTATATTTATATTCAACTATATTTCTATACCTAGATAAATCATTTAATGCTTCTCTAAGTGATGCATCAGTTGTCGTATCATCATCAGTAAGATTAGCAAGCATGCGTATAAACATATCTAGTTTTCTTTTAGTTGATTTAATTAATAATCTTCTAACTATCTCTGGTTTAACTATAATCATTTTACTTACAGTAATACCATAATCTTTATTATTTTTAGGATTAAAATTAAGACCATTTAAGCTATTTTTATCAAACATTAATATAGAACCATTACTCATACGCATACATACATATTTTTTCATAAATCACTCTCCATTAAATCTGGGCGTCTTTCTTTAGTGCGTTTAATCTGTTCATTATAACGCCATTTTCTTATATTCTCATGATGCCCTGATAATAATACCTCTGGCACATCCATTCCTCTGAATGTCGCAGGATGAGTATAAACTGGATAATCTAAGAGTCCCTCTTCAAAAGAATCTAATTCATGTGACTCTTTATTAATCACGCCATCAATTAATCTTACAGTACTATCAATTATAGCCATAGCTGCAATCTCACCACCAGTAAGTACAAAGTCTCCAAGACTTATTTCCGTATCAACTATAGTTCTAATACGTTCATCAAAGCCTTCGTAATGACCACATATAATAATTATATGATTATAATTAGTTAAGTTGTGAGCCATAGTTTGATTATATTTCTTTCCTTGCGGAGTCATTAATACGACTAATGATTCATCAGTTTTCAAATCATCTACTGCATCAAATATAGGCTGTGGCATAAGCACCATGCCAGCTCCACCTCCATAAGAATAATCATCTACACGCTTATGAGGATCAGTACTATAATCTCTGATGTTTACAATATTAATTTTAACTTTTTCAGAATCTATAGCCCTTTTTATAATAGATTCATTGAGTATTCCTGTAAACATATTAGGAAACAAAGTTAGAATATCAATCTTCATCATATAGTCCTTTCATATAATTTATATAAATTTTTTTATTATCAATATCTACTTTTTTTATAAAATTATCTATAAAAGGTATTAGATATTCCTTATTATATTTAACTTTAAGTAATGGATATAGTTTATTTTTTTCAAGATTAACAACTTCGCCTCGATATTCATCATCATAAACACTAAAACCAATCAAATCACTATATACATACTCAAATTTATAATAATCATTATCTATATAAACATTAGATCCTTTTAAATCTTCTATATCATTAATACTTGAAACACCTTCTAGTGTAATCATATCATATCCTTTATGAGTTCTGTAGGTTGCAATAAGATATTTAGTTTTATCAATATAAATTTCATTACCAATATTAAATACTTTATCCTTATATTCAAAGTCACTAAGTATTTTTATCTCACCTTTTAATCCATGCGTATTTGTATATTTACCAATATAAACTAATTTCATAAATCACCTAATTCATACATAATAATACTAGCAGCAACTCCCACATTTAAACTCTCACAATTCTTATTCATTGGAATATATATATTTTCATGGCATAATTGCGCTACTTTAGAAGATACACCTTGCCCTTCATTGCCCATTATTATAGCAAATTTTTCTACATTTTTAAAATCTTTAATTTTTTTACCATTTACAACATTTGTACCTATTATTTTATATTCACTATTAATATTATTTATAAATTCTTCTAAATCAGCAATTATAATATTTACTTTAAATAGCATCCCTTGTGTCGCACGAATAACTTTGCTGTTATAAACATCTACAGTATCTTTACTTAATACTATAGTATCAAAGTTAAATGCAACACTACTTCTAATAATTGTCCCCAAATTACCTGGATCTTGAATGTTATCTAAAACAATTATTTTATTTCCTATATCTTTACTTTCAGGCTTATTACACACTGCCATAATACCACTTGGATTATCTAAATTACTTATGTATTTAAACACCTTTTCACTTACAACTATCTTATTATCATAATCAAAATTATAATCTTCACGAACAATTACATATTTAACTAATTTACTTTTAATAGCCTCTAGAACTAAATGTTCTCCTTCTACTAGAAATGTATTAGTAATATCTCGATACTTTTTTTCATTTAATTTCTTTATTTCTTTTACGAAATCATTATTAATTGATGAATAAATCATACATCACCTATCCCTATCTTTTTAATTCTCGCTCATTATACTTATCTATTTGATATTGATATTCAAAATCAGCAATTGCTTGAATCGAACTAATATTAGCTTGTAAACTTCTTTTATTATTAAATAATGATTGAAATTCTTTTTCCGTAAATATATAGTCATTATCAATGATAACAACATCTCCTTTTTTTAGAATTTCAGTATTATCTGTAGTATATCCTGTTGCATTCCTATCCACTTTGTCAATTCCTTTATAATAAACTTTATTATCTTTTAATAAAATACCTACGTTATCTTTGTGGCAATCAGTCCATATTAATCCTTGGTCTCGCAATTCTTTATATAACTCATATATATTAACCATACTATTATGTTTAGTATCTACCATTTCAGTTATTTCATATGTAATAATTATATCGTTACTAAATAATGATTTAATTTCCTCTCGGATGCAAGCAAGAAATCTTTTGTTATTTTTAACACTAAAATTCTTTCTCTTCTTCCCTAATTTTAATACTTTACTACCTATTTTAAGCACATTAGAATATCCACCAGTATCTAAATGTTTAATACCGTGCAACTGAATATCTTCTTGATTAGCTAACTCCTCTATCAAAATTCTTATCGTATCATAAATTCTCTCTTCTTTTAGTTTTGCAATAGTTAAACCTGTTCTAGGATATACAGCATCAAGAACTAATCTTTCTCTATCGTTATCTAAAATACTATTTATTTTATCTACACCAGCAGTTAGATTATATTCAATAAATATTTCTTTTAAATCTAACAAGGATACAGTATTATCAATAAAATAATCTATATTGCATTTAATACAATTAATATCTTTATAAATTACAAGTAAGCATCTAATAAAATCGCAATTATAAAAAGTATGATTAAATTCTCGAATGGTTTTAACTATATTTTTTATACCAACATTTCTTATTGCAAATATATAATCATTATCTAACTTACCTTCTAAATAATAAGGAATTAAAGTAAGACAATTACTAAGCACATAGTATTCACTATAATTACTCAACCTCATTAAAATAGTGGAAGTCTGCTTACCATAATTGTTTATTATTTTATCAATATTTTTATAAAGTAAATCATTATCACTTATCTTTTTACATATATCAGGCATTTCAAGATATGTAAGTAATTCATATATATCACATTTATTAATTAATAATTCTTCAACTTTATTCATAACATCACCATTTAAAAATTAGTTGGTAATATCATCATCAACTAATTCACATTTATTTCCACTTGTTTTAACTTCATATACATATTGATTTTTTTTCTTTGATATATTTACAAACGTCTCATCATTAGAAAATTCTTCATCAGTTTTAGGATTAATAACGGAATTATCAATGTATCCTAAATCTTTCAAATAGCCTAAAGTTACTGTAATACATGTATCATCTTCTGGTAATTTAAACAAATTATCAGTACCCCAAGCACTAGCAGATGATTGAATACTTTTTATTTGAGCATTATATAAATTATCTTTACTATTTTCCATTTGTTTTGAGATTGCAGGAAGTGCAATTAGTGCAAGCAAAGCTAATATTGTAATTACCGCAAGTAACTCAACTAAAGTAAAAGCCTTATTCTTCATTAGTATCACCACCATTTATTTCATCTATTGTACTACACGCTTTAGTAGAATCATCAAATACTTCGTATATAAATCTATTTTCTTCTTTTGTAATATTAACAAATACTTCAGTATCTCCAAATAATTCTCCGGTGTAGGTATTTTTTATATTTGCATCAACATAGCCATTATCTTTTAAATATCCTAGAGAAATACTTGTACAATCATTTATACTATTAAGTAGTGTTTTATTATCACTACCCCACATATTTGCAGCAAGTTTAATATTTTCTAACTGTTTATCGTATAATTCATCTTTACCATTTTTAAACTGACTAGATATGGCAGTTGCAGTAACCAATAATAGTAATGCTAAAATTACAATTACTGCCAACAACTCTACAAGTGTAAAACCCAAATTTATTCTATTTTTCATATTTTACTCCCTATATTCAAATTCATAATCTAATATATATATCATATCACCATTTTTTGCGCCCATATTACGTAATTCATCTTCTATACCCATTTTCTTTAATTGGTTAGAAAATCTACGATATGTCTCATCAGATGCAAACCATGTCATTCTAAGTAATTTCTCTATTTTTTCGCCTTTAACTCTAAAACCATCTTTTTCTTTGAAAATTTTAAAATCCTTTTTATCTTCATATTTATATACAACATGACTTTTTTCTTTAATGTCAAATAATGGTTCTTTTTTTATTTTATCAAGCATATCAGCTAAAGCCTCTATTACTTTATCAAGTCCCTTACCATCAATCGCACTTATAGGATAAATTGGAACATCTACTTTCTTTTTAAACTCTTCTAAATTCTTATTTGATTCAGGCATGTCCATTTTATTTGCAATCACAATTTGTGGCTTATCCATAATCTTTTTATTAAATGCTTCTAGTTCTTTATTGATAGTTACATAATCATCATATGGATTTCTTCCTTCAATACCTGAAATATCTATTACATGGGCAATTACCCTAGTACGTTCTATATGTTTTAAAAATTTATCTCCTAATCCTTCTCCTAAAGAGGCACCTTCTATTAATCCAGGCAAATCGGCAACTACATATGAACGATTATTACTCGCTCTAACTACTCCTAAATTAGGTTTTAATGTAGTAAAATGATATGCCGCAATTTTAGGCTTAGCCGCACTTATTTTAGATATTATAGTTGATTTACCAACACTTGGAAGTCCCACAAGACCAACATCAGCAAGTAGTTTTAATTCAACCTTTACTTTTAGTACTTCTCCTGGCTCACCATTTTCACAATATGCTGGAGCTGGATTTGAATGAGTTGCGAAAGCCATATTACCACGACCACCACGACCTCCATGTGCGACTACAACTTCATCATCTTTTTCAACTAAATCAGCAATAATTAGATTAGTTTCCATATTAGTAATTACAGTACCAAGTGGAACTTTAATAATCAAGTCTTTTGCATTTTTACCATGCATTCCCTTACCTTGCCCATGTTCCCCATTATCTGCTTTATATAATTTTTTATATCTTAAATCTATTAATGTATTTAAACCTTCATCAACTTTAAATATAATATTAGCGCCATGTCCGCCATTTCCACCGAAAGGTCCTCCCATCTCAACATATTTTTCACGTCTGAAAGCCATGCATCCATTACCGCCACTTCCGGCTTGTAACTCTAGAATTGCTTCATCTACAAACATTGTATCACCAACTTTACATACTAATTATACAATAAATAAACAAAAAAAGATACCAATATTTTGTATCTTTTTACTTTCATCAACATCTTTAATTATAATAATAGTTTTTATTAAATTTTCTTTTTTAGATTTATAATATTATTTATTTTTTTCTACTTTTGTAAATACATAATTATCATTACTATCTTTAGTAAATGTAAACTTATATTTGTTCAACTTATCTATATATGCGTTAATATCAAAGATTTCATCTAATGTTTTACCATCCATATTCATGTCCATTATCATTTCATCTTCTTTTACTTTTTGATTTTCATCGACACCATTACCGAATTTGCAATAATCTACCGTACCATTCGAAAAACAATCTACGTATACAATCGCTAAAGTTATTTCAATTTTATTATCTTTCTTTATAGCATCAACTACTTTATGTTTTATTACCGATGTACTAACTCCTCCACATCCCTGTGATTCAGCAGTATAAATACCAGTATTATTATCATATACAAATTTTCCAAGATCACATGGTGTTATACTTATTGATTTATTTTCATATTGAACATCACCAAATATCGATTTTATTACAGGAATAAGTTCATCTTTAGATACGCTGATATTTCCTTGAGAAGATGTATCAATATTTTTATCATTTAAAACTTTTTTTAATCCTGTATAAAGAATAATACCATTATCAATATTCTTAGAATCTAATTCTTCTTTCTGAAAATAATAACCAAAATATTTTGAACCAGAAATATAAATATTATTAGTACTATCTATAATTTGATTGATTAAAGTATTAACCTGCTTAGAATTAACATCTAATATTTCTTCCTTTTCTTCAACCTTCTCAACACTTTGTTTCTTATTATTTTCAGTAATATTTTTTTCTCTTATATTAAACAAATCTTTATCATAAATAATAAATGCACATAAACCTAAAATAACTATTATTAAAATAACTACTACTATAATAAAACTATTCTTTTTCATAAACACATCCTTTCTATATTAATTATAAAATATAATTTGTAATAAAACAATAAACTAGATAAAAATAAAACTAGTTTACACTTTTTATGTAAACTAGATTAATGCTTATTAAATATACTAACTATTTTCGCCACTGTTCTAATTATTTTAGTACTATTTCTCATAGCTATATTTTTACCTATTGCTTTACCGGTAATTGTCAATGTAGATAGTAATCCCATGATTATTAATGAAATCACTAGAGTATTAACACTAGAAATCATTGATATACCTACTATAATTGCGGCTCCAGTAGAACCAGTAATTACTCCACATACATCACCAATAACGTCACAGAATATTGATGATACTTTATCTTTGTTTTTAATAAGCATTAAAGCAGTTTTTGCTTCTTTTATTTTTTTAGATGCCATCGCATTAAATGGTTCTACTTTGACTGTTGATACTGCAACTCCTACCATATCACAGATAATACCAATAAATACAATGATTAAGGTAATAATTATTCCGATAACTAATGATACGTTAGATATAACTGTTTCTGCTATAAATGTAAAGAACATTGCTAAAAAGAAAGATAGTAAAAAAACTGTTAATATCCATTTATAATTTGTTTTCATGAATCCTCCTAATAATACTTTAAACCAAATAGAATAATATTTATAATCTCTTTAATATTAAATATAAACATAACTATACTACTTACTATAATAATACTTCTAAATAAAACTTTACTTTTAAATATCTTTTTTATAAATAAGAAATATAATATTAAATAAGCAAATGTAAAATATAAACTATATAATACGAGGCCATTCTCACTAGTACCCCAACCTATAATAAATAGAATCAATATAGAAAATATGATCCAGAAAATAGAAATACGAGCAATAAATTTATTTCTATTTAAAATAAATGAAATAATACATATTACAATCATTATTATACCAATAATACTTACACTATTAAAACTAATTAATTGATAACTTGGAAAACCAGGAAATTTAATTATTCCGGGGTTTGCTATAAATATACCTTTAATAAAATGAGTGAACTGATATAATTTATCAGTAAGTGTTACTTTAGTTGTAAAATCTCCAATTAAATGAGTAAATGTATTTGGTGCATTTATAACTTGAGGAAACTGTCCTCCTATTATTAATACACTCATAAATGCAATAAAGCTTTTTAATACACTAATTAAATAATTCTTTATATTTTTAATATTACTAATTAGTGGAAATAGTATTCCGGAGGTAGTAAGTGTGCCTACTGCACCAATATAAGCGTAATTAGTTTTGTCTTTATTGTTATAATAATTATAAATTACCAGTATTAGATAAAATAAAGCTATTGCATATTGTTCAAGTAACATACTAAATAATAAATATGGAAAACTTACACTAAAAAGCAAATAAAAATATTTTTTATCACATTCATTTATTTCTAACATTCTAGAAAACATAATTGTAGTTATTGCAAGTAATATAAACTGAATAATCATAAGTATTATATAATAACCGCTACTAATACTAAATATCTTTAGCATATTTGAAATTAAGAGTGCAGGTAATGAAAAAGGTAGTGCAAAGATTCCAAATAATGGTTGTCTTATGTCGTTTTCCATAAAACTTGCATTAACATAACCATTTCCTTTTAATAACATTCCAGAATCTGCAGTATATATAACATCACAGTATTCGTTAGATTTACCAAGCACAGGAAATGTAAATACAGATGTGTTAGATGTAATTATAATTGATGTAATGATTGCAATTAAAATAATAACTAATAAATATACTCTTTCTATTCTACTTAAACTAAGTATAAATTGTTTAATTTTAGGAATTATAAAATCTATAAACTTATAAATTATAAGTATTATAAATGGTAAAGATAATATAGCCATTATAATATTTAAACCTGTCTTTGATAATTCTATAGTATATAACCTTTTTATAATTGGAACTATTGGCTGTAGAAATTTTATATTACGATAGCTATGATTACTTAATTCCACAATATATGTTATAGAAAGCATAATTACTAATATAAGTTTACTAATATTTATTCTCTTTATCTTTAGTTTTGTAAACGTAAATATTAAAAATACTACAAATGATAATATCATGCTAACTATAATATCTAATTTTAAAAATCTATTAGATAAAAGCAATGTGTAAAACGGACACGATATTACAGCCAATATCTTAAATAGTATTTCTAATTTTTTATCACATTTATATTCAAATCTTAAAAACTTCATACACACTCCTAATATAACATTAATGAATTTATAAGAATCCAAATAATTGACAATACAATAATTAAATAATCGCTTGTAATTATTTCTGTTGGATCATCGTATATATTCTTAAATATATTTCTATTATATCTAATTAATGCAAATATTACTATAGGAATGGATAAAATTAATAAATAGTTTGTTAATATGGTCCAAACTAAATATGAAACAATTGTAAGTATTAATGAAACTATTATTAATATATTAAACACTTGATTATCATAGTATTTAAGCACCTTTCTAGCACTAATACCATTTTTTATTATTTCATTTCTTCTTTTACCTAGTATTAGATATAAGGATAAACATATTACTGTTATATATAATAATAATGATATTCTTATATTAAATATTGATGCTCCATAGATTATTCTAATAATAAAGTTTAGAATAATTACCAATATCTCAACATAAGGAATATTTTTTAATAAGTAAGTATATAATATATTTATTATAAGATATGAATACATAATAACCAATGAATTACATGGTATTTTTGATAATATTGCCAATAAAGATGAAATTAATAACAAGAGAAAACATATTAAATAGCCACATCTAATAGATACTTGATTACTAGCTATTGGTCTATTTCGTTTCCTAAAATGTTTAGAATCACTATCCTTATCATGAATATCATTAATAATATATACCACACTTGTAATAAGAGAAAAACAGATATAACTAATAATCATTTTATAAATGTTATTACCTATAAATAGGCTACCATTAAAAAATATTGGAGCAAATATAATTAAATTTTTAATATAATGTTTAACTCTTAATAAATTCAAATACTTCATAATACCCTTCTATCTACAAAAAAAGAGACCTCAAGTCCCCCTCACAACATGGCTATTAATAAGGTTAACTTTACGTCTTAGGTCAAGTTGGATTTCCCCATATCTTACTTACCGTTACCAGCAAGCGGTTCCCCTTTAAAAGATAAGATATAGTGTTTCCATCTATATGACTTGATTACCACTTAGTACGTACTGTAATCCCAAATTAATTTCACTCTAGGAGTTTTCCTCACCAATCATTTATTATTAGTCTTTTTTGCAGTAAATGTTTCATAACCACAAGAATCTCTAGCTATAAGATTTTGTCTTTAGTTAATCCCCAAGTACCACTCAAGGCAAGCTACACTATCCATAACTTTCGCCACAGATAGGTTTAATCCTAAGTCGTATCTAGTCCATCAGTTTTCACGTATAGGCTAAACACAAAAATAGGTCTCCACAAATGGTGGGTCGGAATCGTATGCCATTACGAGCGCCCAACACTCTCATATCCAGCACTCACCCCAAACTGGGCGTATGAAGCAAGCACCAGACGTTTCATAGATGTGCTAATGTACGGTTTTTTAATCCCGTCTTCATAATAAATGTAATTGACTAGAATAATGCGCCATCACGAGTAAAATTGTATCATATTTTTAAACTTGAGTCAAATTGATAATTTGAAAGTTGAAAGATTCTATTTGACTATCTTAATACATATTTAGTACTAGGACCATTTCCTGCTTTTTTAATTAGTAAATTATCAACCATCTTATTTAAAATATTAGCTGTAGTCGTTTTTTCTTTACCAATAATCTGTTCTGCTTCTTTCCTTGTAATCTCACCACTATTATTAATATAATTAATTATTGTTTTGCTATCATCATTAACAATTTCACTACTAATAGTAATTCTAGGTAATTCTGCAACAAAAGATGATGGTAATGCTTTAACTTTAAATTCTAAATTTTTACTACTATAATAAGTGTTAACTCTGCGAAGACCACTTCCTATTGCTTCAACTCTTTTTAGTCTCATAAATATAGATTGCAAATAAGGATTCCTTGAAGTTGATAAGCCTGACAAAGCGTCATCTATTGTTATATTTCCATATAAAGAACCATAGTTAATAAATTCAATACTGTTATCTTTATATACATTAATAATATTCGATGTTAATGTAGAGAAATCTCTATGAATTAAAGAATTTAATATAATTTCTCTTAATGCAAATTCTGGATATTCTTCGATATCTTTTCTTACACTTCCTTCAATAAGTCCATAAGTTGATGAATGAAATTTTAAATAATCCACTGCCTTATCATATATTTCAAGTAGTGAACCATTAAATTCTTTTCTATCTATAAAATTTGTTTTTTCTTTTGATTTATAGGCAGCTATTTTAATTGTAAAAGGATTTTGATCAGATAAAAGAAGAGCTAAATTAGTATATTTATTTTGTTCATTTAATAAATGAAGATTCTTTAGTATATTACTATCTTTAATATCTATGTTTTCATCACTAAATGCGTTTGATATGTAGTTAAATGTTAAATCCTGATTTATCGATATTGATGTTTCAAATGATAAATTACTATTTTTAATAATTAATTGTTTAACTGTTTCCTCTGATGCAGGAATCGAACAAGAGCCATTTCTAATATAAGTTCCTTTAATTATTCCTTTATCCTTTAAATAGTATAAATTTGTTCCTTTATTTACTTTAACCATTACATATTCCTTATTATCTAGTGTACAATTATTTATCGAAACAAATATAGAACATTCAGGCGAAATTCTATCAACAATTGCATTAGAGATTCTTTCTTCAACATCTTTTGCATTATCTAATCCTACCAAGTTTCCATTATCATCATATCCAATATAAATTGTTCCGCTTGTTGAGTTTAAGAATGCAACAATTTCCTTATATATTTTTTCTGTATATTCCTGTTTAAACTCTATATTTTCATTTTCAAACATAAATATCCCTCTCTTCATAAATATTATACTACATTTTTATTATTTTTACACTTAAAATCGTTCAATCGTTCAAAATATCGTTCAATCGTTCAGTTCGAGTGGACAATAATAATCTTTACTCTAAAAATCTCTTTCTAGTTATAAAATTAAATATCATTACAAACAAGGTTGCAACTACTTTAGATATAAGATAATACATATTAAATATATCGGTTAGAATATAGAGAATTATGTTGTTTAATACAAGTCCAAATATACTAAATAGTATAAATAATATAAATTGTATTTTCTTATTTTTTTCTTTGTTAATGTCAAATACCCAAACAATGCTGGCTATATAATTATATGTAACTGATATTATAAATGATAATGTATTTGCGATTATAACATCCATATTAAGAAATTCTTTAAATATATATAGAAATATAAAATCAATTAAGGTTGCAATACCACCTACTATAGAAAACCTAATTATTTTATTAAATAAATCCTTATTCATTAATTAACAATCTTTATAAATTCATCTATAGTAGTGTAATTACCTAATTCAAATCGTGGTACTGCATATATATTATCCCCTACTTTTGCTTTTCTATATCCTCCTGCTAAAGCCATCTTAAAACCTGCCTGTTTAACTAACTCAATTGTTCTTGCATTATATTCATAGAAAGGATAACATAGTATTTCAGTATTATTTAAACTTTCACGACTCTTCTTCAAATCATCTAAAATAGTTTGATCATCTAAACATAGTAAGCCACCGCCATGTGATCCTTTACAAACACCAGGTGTATGCATATCCCAAGTATGTGAATGAATTTCTAAAAAATTTGACGTATAATCAGTAGGGCTAGCAAGCGAACCAATTAAATATAGTGTTCCTTGCATCTCATATTTCTCTAAAATTCCAATCATTCTAGCTAAATACCAACCATCATCTATAGTAATTGCTACACTTTTTTCTGGTAGCTGTATCTTATTTGTTAAAAACAAATATAAATCTTGCATAGTAACTGGATAAAACTGATTATCTGATAAATATTTAATTTCCTCATCAACTTGTGTATCACTCATACATATAGATTGTTTACATTCAGTTCCTTCTTCACTATTCTTATCAATTGTATAATGATAATTAAGTACTGCAATATCTGTTGCAACACTAGTATCACTATTACTATTCTCACTTGTAGATTCTATATCATCACTATTTATATAATACAATTCTCCATTAAATTCTACACCATACCTATTATCATCTTTTATAATTATTGGATATATATCACTATTATTAATAGTATACATGATAACATCACTAGAGTATAATTTATATTCTTCTTTAGTCTTAATATTCTCATTATATACTATATAGTTTTTATAAGTTTTATACTCTTTATCATAAGTAAATTCTTCACTCTTATTTACATTATTATATTTAATATAATAATTTGTATCTTTTATTTTTGCATACTTATCTTTTATTTTATATTCATCATCAAGTATAATTTTAGCATCTTTATTTATAACGCCAACTTTATCATGCTTTTTATTATATAAGTTAATATCTTTTTGAGCAATTACATAAGTACTATATTCTAATTCTTTTTCTTGCTTAGAAACGCTTTTAACTTTACTATTATTATCTTTATTAAAAAGCTTATTATATGTAACAAATATAGCTATAAAACCTACTATAAAACATATTAGTGTAATTATTATTTTTTTCATCACACACACTCCTTAAAAATTATTCTTACTAAAGAATTTATCTTCATCAAGTATTTTCCCCCACTTATTTTTCATATACTCTTGTTCACTTAAAAATCTTTCATGTTTTTCTTTTGATGCCTCAAAACCTCTTGATTTGCTTTCATAATGAAACATAGTTATGTTAGATAAACATACATTAAAATATCCCTTTTCTAATACTTTTAAGTTTAAATCAACATCATTAAGCGCAACTTTTAATTTTTCATCAAAGCCTTTAACCTCGTTAAATTTATTCTTATCTATCACAAGACAAGCAGCCGTAACAGCAGTATAATCATAAGGCATACAAAGTCTACCAAACAAGCCGTTATCATCATTTGATAAAGCAACATAAACATGGCCAGCTACTCCCCCATAACCAAGTACAACACCTGCATGTTGAACTAATTTATCAGGATATAATAATTTAATACCAACACATCCTACATGAGATAATGATGCATAACCTACCATCCATTCAATAAAATCAGAATCAATTACTTCAGTATCGTTATTTAAAAACAATAAATAATCTCCTCTAGCATATTTTACTGCCTCATTATTAATATGAGAATAATTAAATTCACACTCTAGTCTAATTACTTCAAAATTATCTCTTTTCTTATATTGATCAAACATTTTAAATGTTTCCTCTTCACAAGAGTTATTATCGACAAGAATTATTTCAAAGTTTTTATAAGTATTTTTTTCATAAAGACTATCAATACACCTTTTAGTCATTTTAGCTTTATCTTTAATTGGAATAATTATTGTTACAAGCGGATTGT
>CADCIZ010000029.1 GCA_902801685.1 uncultured Erysipelotrichaceae bacterium
TATATAAAATCTATAACGCACGCCAGCAATTGGGTACAATAGCGTTATAGATAATTTTATGACTAAAATTATCTATAACTTTCTAGACATTATATCATTATTTTGTAATTTTTTTACAAAAATTATTGATTTTGAATTTTTTTTGTGATAAACTTAAGTGGTAGTCGGATCTTTAGCTCAGTTGGTTAGAGCAATCGGCTCATAACCGATCGGTCATAGGTTCGAGTCCTATAAGATCCACCACACTGCGGGCGTGGCGAAATTGGCAGACGCACTAGACTTAGGATCTAGCGCCGCAAGGCATGGGGGTTCAAGTCCCTTCGCCCGCACCAATTGACTACAATTATCCTACAAATGTAGGATTTTTTTTGCGCTAGATATGACCGATCGGTTATAATAATCAAATTCAAAAATAATAATTATATTTTATATAAAAATTCAAATACATCTTCTAAATTACCTTTTCTACATAATATATTATAATTAATATCTTTTTTATTGGAATAAATATTCCAATATTTTTTTTTGTTCTTATTAATAAGTGTTATAGTATATGAATCATTACTTTTAGTAATTAATAATGAATCACTGTTAAAAATTAAATTCATTCTCCTTCGAATATAACTGAATACAATATCATTTGCCTCTTTTTTTAAGAAAAATAAATATACTTGCTTATATAAATTATCTTCATCTTTTTCCATCATCAACACCTCTTTTAAGCTCATTCCCTATTATTCCTATATTTATTATAACCCAATTTACGAAAAATTTAACAATTTTATTACATATATTAGTCAATTTATGGAAATTATTGGAAAAAATGCGACAATTATTATAGGGTGTTTATATGTATTCTAATAATTTAAAGAGATTAAGAAATGAAAAAGAATTTACACAAAATGATGTTTCAGAAGCATTAGGATGTAAACGAACAACTTATAATAATTGGGAACGTGGTGTTGTTATGATACCAATAAAAATTGTAGATGATTTATCAGTATTTTATAAAGTTAGTATGTCTTGTGTACTTGGAATTGATAAAAAAATTGAATTTAAGGAAAGTATTAATAAAATGAATTATAATATCTTACTTTCTAATTTAAATACATTAAAAAACGAAAATAAAAGCTCATATGAAAAAATTGGAAAAAGTATTAAATGTACAGGTGCAACTTGTCAAAGATACTTTAATGGTAAAATTGTTATACCGATTGATAGGTTAATAATGCTATGTAAAATGTACAATATTGATATAGATGAATTGTGTGGGAAAGAAAAAAATGAAAATTTTGTAAAAAATTAAAAATATACGTTTTTTAATATATTCGTATATTTTTTTTACAATTTTTTTAAATCTACACTCAAATATTTAATTATTGTATTTTTTTAAGAGTAATCCATCAAAAAACGTCATTTGCAATCACTTATCTAATGTGTTATTGTTGTTTGCGAGGTGATGAGAATGTATAAAAAAGAAATAGATAAAACAATAAAACCTATTGTTGATGAATTTAAGAATATTTTAGAAAAAGATTGGATATCTGGTGTTAATGATAATAGTTTTGGTAATGTTGGTATTACTTTTGAACGAGAATTAGGCAAAAGTCCTGACAGTACTTATTTTCCCGATTTTTATGGTGTAGAAATTAAATGTACAACTATTAATAGTACTTATCCTCTATTTCTATTTTCTGCTGCTTTTGATGGCCCTACTTTTCCAGAGATTGATAGAATTGTTGAAAAATATGGAAATTATGATCAAGTGTATCATAATAAGAAAACTTTATTTACTAAAGTAAATTTTAAAGACAAAACTTTAGTTAATAGTAAATGGTATTTTCAATTTTCTATAAATGATAATAGAATATTTCTTGATGTATATGATTTAGATGAAAATCTGATTGAAAGAAAGTCCTTCATATATATTAAAACACTATATAATCATCTTATGGTTAAATTACAGAGAATGGCTATTGTTTATGCGATGCAAAAAAGAGTTAAAGGAAAGAAGTATTTTAAGTATTACAAAATTGATGTATATAAACTAAAAAGTTTTAGTAAATTTATGTATTTACTTAAAAATGGTGATATTAATGCAAGTTTAATATCGAGAATTAGTAAAAGTGGTATTGATGCTGGAAGATATCGTAATAAAAACTTAGTTTTTGAAATTGATAAAGATAAAGTATATTATCTATTTGATAGATTATACTATTACAATTCTAATACTGGTAAGGAAATAATTAATTAAAAAAAATAAAAAGATTTCTCTTCTTACTTTGTATCAAAATTAATTCTAACTTTACCATCTTTGTTATGATAGCTACTAGCTTGAATAATTGTACGAATTGCATTAGCAATATTTCCGCGTTTTCCAATTACAGTTCCAATGTCTTCTTCAGCCACTAATACTTGAACAACTTTTACATTGTTTTCTTCAGCAACGTTAACCTCGACTACATCTTTATTGGAAACTAAACTTTTTACTAAATATTCTGTAAGTTCTACTAACTGCATAATTGCCTCTTTCTTCTTTTTAGTTATTTACTCATTTTACTTTCATGAAACTTTTTCATAATTCCTTCTTTACTGAATATATTTCTTACAGTATCAGTTGGAATTGCTCCTGTAGATAACCACCTCATAGCCTTATCTTCATCTACTTTTACAACTGCAGGCATTTTTGTTGGATCATAATATCCTACTTCTTCTATAAATCTTCCATCTCTTGGAGCCCTAGAATCTGCTGCAACGATACGGTAAAATGGTTTCTTTTTAGCGCCCATTCTTTTTAATCTTAATTTAACTGCCATAATGCACCTCCTTTTTTTTTAATCACAGGTATATTATAGTACATAAAATTTATTCTGTCAACTATTTTTAGTTAACACTATCTAAAGAATATCATATAAACTAAGAATACAGCAAATATTAGGCTCATTATTATACCGTTTATTTGATCTACCTTAGTACTTTTATATTTAACTCCTACTGCTTTAGAAACTAGATATCCTCCAATTAATCCACCAACATGAGCAATTACATTAACACCTGATAGCATAACACCTATTATTAGATTTATTGCGATTAAAGGAATTATTTGTGACCTAATTACATCTGATAAATATACTCTATAGTGATAACCAAAGTATAAAAGCGAACCTAATAGTCCAAATATAGCACCTGATGCACCACAACTTATTACATTACCATTTAAGAATAGTAATGATAATAAATTTCCAAATATCATACTTCCTATATATATTATTGAATACTTAAATTTACCAAAGAAACTTTCTATCTGTGGACCTATTACATAAAGTGCATACATATTAAATATAAAATGAATGAATCCAGCATGTAAAAATCCACTTGTAAATATTCTTGTATAATCTGTAATATTACTTAAATAATCTTTACTAACTAATCCACCATATTTATAGATAGTATTAGTACTTATATTAAAGAAATCTCCACTATCTAAGGCACTTATTATAAACATTACTAAATTTATTAAAATAAGTATATATGTAATTACTGGTTTCTTTTTAGAAAATATTTCTTCTGCTTTATCATTTTCTACTTTATTTTTCATATTAATTTCATTAGTAAGTTTAACAAATAACTCAATTCCTTTTTTACTATCTTGTTCTACTTCAAGTATATTAGGAAAACTATTTATTATAAAATCATATTTTTTAACATCATCAAAATTAGATAATCTAGCAAGTGAGATATTATTATCTTTTATAGTATCAAGTTCAACACTATCTCCTAAATTAACAAAAATACTTAATGATGGAACTTTAAATAAAAACATTTTTTTTCTAATTTTCTTTATTATTTGTTTTGTCCTATATATATCAAATCCTAATTGTTCATTATTATGGATATAATTACTTACTATTCTAATTATTTTATAATCTCCATCTGATTTTTCTAACCATATTTCATCTTTTGCTCCGTGCAACACAACAGGATTATAGTTTTGTTCTATAATAAAATAATGTAATAATTTCATAACGATTTCATCATTTTTATTTAATGTTATATTCATTTTTTCACCTACTTATTCCTCGTAATAATATTTTAATACATTTCATAAAATATGTAAAGGAGGACTTTATGAAAAATATTATCAAAAATGTAGTAAGATTTCTTATATGTTTATTACCTTGGTTTTTATCTAGTATCATTTTTAGAACGGATACATCTTTTTATGATTCAATTAATAAACCATTCTTCGCACCACCTGGTATTGTATTTCCAATAGTATGGACTATTCTTTATATATTAATTGCGATTGGTCTTTACACTAATAAGAATAAAAGTATTGATTATTATAAAAGTTTAATTATTAATTACTTTTCTAACCAAGTATTTACTTTTTTGTTCTTTATTGTAAAAAGTCCATTTATTGCTTTTGTTGATACTCTAGTAGTCCTAATTAGTTCATTATTCTTATATAACGAAACTAAATCTAAGTGGTTTATTCCTTATATTATATGGAATGTATTCGCAACCATACTTAGTTTATCTGTATACCTTCTAAACATATAGTTTTATATGTTTTTTATTATCTCTAATACTTGATATGTATCTTTTATTTTTAAAACAGTATATACACTATTATTTAATTTATATATATCAACCCACTCTTCATATAATTTGTCATTCATATTAGCACTTTTACTTATAAATAATACTTTATTATTATTAACTTTAATATTATTAGTAGTATAATATGCATAATCACAATTAGAACTGTTAATACAAAGTGAGTTATTATTATAGTTTATTGATTGATAAATACCATTATTAAATATAATATTATTAATATTTAATCTTTTATTTACTAGTTTTTTAGGAGCATTAATATCAATATCATATTCTTTATTCATTACAATAAAATCTATTTTCTTATTAAGATGATTTAATTCTTTTTTTAAATTAGTAGAATCTTTATAATCAATAATATATAGAATACTTGTATTATTTAGACTAATTAACAAAGTATTAGAATCATTTAAATCTAGAAATATTATTCCTAGTTCATTAAACTCTAGATTAATATCTATTTTCTCTATCGATACTTCTTTATCTCTATTATAAAAAATAAATATATTAGATAAACATAGTATAATTATCAAAACTATTTTTTTCATAAAAAAACACCCTATTTAAAGGTATGTTTCTTTTAAGTATTTTACGATTTTATTCTCATTATTTTCAAGACTATTATCTATTATTTTTTCTTCTAGATCTGTAATTATCATGTTTAGCATACTACTTGGTTCTATATTTAAAGTATCACATATTAGTGTAGGACTAATATCTATTTCGCTCCTAGTTTTAATTTTTAGTGTTTTATATACTTGATTTATTTTAGCAATATCTATCCCTTTTATTTCAGCAGCTATTGTTACAGGATAAAGCCCATACTTATATATTATCTTAGGATCAAGAATATCTAATTTTAGTAATTCTCTTACTTTTTTTATAGTATCAGATTCTGATTTATTAAATTTATAATTACCTGCATTTAATTGTGCCCAAACTCCTACTAAATATGTTGTTTGTTTTAAATTATAAGTATTTATCTCTAGTGAGTGCTCTAAGTCTAATTCTCTTATTAGTTTTATTCCATATTCAAAGTTAGGTGATGCAAATATTTTATCAAGTTCACTTTTCTTTCTATCGTATGATAAGTTTTTAACTAAATAACCATACTTTTTAATTCCTTCTACTAACTTTGAGTCCAGTTTAAAATTTAGTGTTGTTGCGAAACGGAGTGCTCTTAGTATACGTAAGGCATCTTCACTAAGTTTCTTATTAGTATTACCTACTACCCTAATTATCCTATTATCTATGTCTTTTTTACCATTTAACAAATCAATAATATTACCAGAAGAATCCATACATAATGTATTAATAGTAAAGTCTCTTCTTTCTAAATCCGTCTTTAAATCATTAACATATTCAATCTCAATCGGTTTTCTATTATCAGCATATTTAATATCTTTCCTATATGTAGTTGCTTCAAATTTATTCTTTTTATATGTAAATTTAACACATCCATAACACTCACTCTTTATATCAAACATCGCAATCATTTCTTTTGGAGTTGCATTGGTTGTAATATCATAATCTATCGTATCAAGACCTAAATATAAATCTCTAGGATATCCTCCAACAAAGTATGCTTCGTATCCATTTTCTTCAAATATTTTTAATACATCAGTTATATTATTTGTTACCTTATTCAATCTAACACCTCAACTATAATGTAACAAAAAAATAATTTATAAGCAAGACTTTTCACAAAATATTTAAAATAATTATTCAGATGTGATATAATGTCATCAGGAGGTTTTGCTATGTATTATTTTTATGAAAATGAAGTTTATATTTTTAGACAAGAAATAAATGTTGATAAATACGAAATTGAACAATTAAAAAAACAAATTATTAAGAATTGCAGTAGAATTACACATATGGAATATGATAGTGATTATGCACCTAGACTTAATAATTCGTTAGTAAGATATTATAAAGAAACTTTTGTAGGATATAAAGATTATTTTGAAGAATCTAGGAGAGTTATGCATTATAGTTATGACTTATTTATTCCACCAAAACTTGTAAAACTAATTGATCGACTACTAAATGATGATGCAAGTGTAATAGCAGAAATTAATAATTATAATTATAAATCTGAGATAACAATTGATGATATCATTAATGCTAAAAAAGATGAGTTAGAAATTACTGATAAAAATTCATACTCTGAAAAAATAAGAATTCTAAACGATTTAGAAAAATTAGCGTATGATAAAGAACTTAATAAAAACCAACAGTCAACGGAAGAATTTTATCACAAATTATTATCAATGATAATTATGAAAAATCCAATTATGTATAGAAAAAAAGATCTTAGAGAATTTATGTATTTCTTTGATGTTGATATAAAAATTGAAAATGGCGTACATGTTTCTTTAGAAAAAAATGCACCAAAAACACTCAAAAAAACTAAATAGCTACAGACTTGTAGTTATTTTTTTATGCAAACAAAAACTTTAGAAAATCTAAAGTTTAGTTTAAAGCTTCTTTTAACTTAGAACCAATTTTTACGCTTACTGCAGTTCTTGCTGCGATTGTAACTGGTTCACCAGTTCTTGGGTTACGTCCAGTTGAAGCAGGTTTATCTTTTGCAGTAAATGTACAGAAACCAGTTAATGTAACTTTCTTATCTTCTTTTAATCCTTTTGTAATTCCACTCATAACTGCATCTAAAGCACGAGTAGCATCAGCTTTTGAAAGTCCAGCTTCTTCAGCTACATAATTTACTAAATCTGTCTTAGTCATTATAAATACCTCCCTATCTAAGTAAGCTACCTTGCTTACAATTTAATATTATCATATCTAATTAGTAATTGCAACAAATTTTTAATATTTCTAAGAAAAAAAGTTAATTATTATTAACCTTTTAACTATTTGAGTAATTCTTCTAGTTTTTTCTTCTCTTCTTCTAACTTAATTCTATCAGCATCAACTATATTTTTTGGTGCTTTACTAACATAATTTTCATTAGATAATAATTTTTCTCTTCGTGCAATCGAAGTTTTTAATGCATTAATTTGTACTTCTTTTATTTTCTTATCAGCTTCTGTTTCTATTTTTTCAAAGAATATTTGTGCCTTTACCCTTCTTGAGAATACTTTATACGCTTTCATACCTAATGGCTTCTTAACTATATTATCTTTTATTTTTAACATGTTTACAATTAATTCATTATCATCTTCGGTATCAAACATTACTTTCATATCTTTAGTAATATTGTTTTCTGCTTTTATATTTCTAAAACTTTTAATAAATTCTACTTGATCATCAACTGCTTTTTCTTCCATCTCAAATATATACTTTTTATTATGTTTTGGATATGTTGAAATCATTATGTCATCTGCATCTTTTATTGGTAACATTGAATATATTTCATCTGTAACGTATGGCATAAATGGTTGTAACATTTTTAATATTCCAGTAAGCACAAAACAAAGCGTTGATTTTGTACTTATACTATCTATTGAATACTTAGCCATTTCAATATAATTATCACAGAATACACTCCAAGCAAAATCATAAATAGTAGATCCTGCGTTATTAAATTGATACTTATCCATAAACTTTTTAGTTTCATAAATACATTTTTCATACTTTGTTAATACCCATTTATCTTCTGGTTTTAAATTACTTAAATCAAAATCTTTTAAATCTTCTATATTAGATAATACAAATCTAGATGCATTCCATATTTTATTAATAAAGTTCCAAGTAGATTTAATCTTTTCTTCATCAAAACGCATATCAGTTCCAGGTGCTACATCTGTTGCTAAATAGTATCTAAGGGCATCTGCACCGTATAATTTAACCATATCAAATGGATCTATTCCATTACCTAGAGATTTACTAAATTTTCTTCCCTGTTTATCTCTAATTAATCCATGAATTAAGCAATCTTTAAAAGGTCTTTTGCCAAGTAGTTTTTCTCCTTGAAAAGTCATTCTATTTACCCAGAAAGGTATAATATCATAACCTGTTACTAAACAATTATTTGGATAATATTTTTCAAGTAGTTTAGTATTTTCTGGCCACCCTAATGTAGCAAATGGCCATAATGCTGATGAAAACCAAGTATCAAGTACATCTTCATCTTGAACCCAACCATCTTCTTTTGGTGCTTCCATTCCTACATAAATCTCATCACCTTTATACCAAACTGGAATTCTATGTCCCCACCATAATTGGCGGGATATACACCAGTCGTATGTAATCTCCATCCAGTGATTCATTGTTTTTTCATATCTAGAAGGTACAAAGTTTACTTTTCTAGTACCATCTTTTTGTGTTTCTAATACTGTATCTGCAAGTGGTCGCATTTTAACAAACCATTGTTTTTTTATCATTGGTTCAACCATTACACCAGTACGTTCTGAATGTCCTACTTCATGCACAATTGGTTCTACTTTAATAAGTAATCCTAATTTTTCTAACTCTTTTAGTACTTCTTCTCTACATTCTTCACGAGTCATACCTTCGTATTTTCCGGCATTACTATTCATAGTTGCATCATCATTCATAACAACAATACGTTCAAGTTTATGACGATTTCCAACTTCAAAATCGTTAGGATCATGAGCAGGAGTAATCTTTACCGCACCTGTTCCTTTAGTCATATCAGCATGTTCATCAGTAATAACGGGAATTGGTTTATTTACTATTGGAAGTATAACATTTTTACCAACAAAATCTTTATACCTCTCATCTTCTTCATTTACGGCAACTGCAGTATCTCCAAATAATGTTTCAGGACGAGTTGTTGCAACATCGATATATTTATCAGTTCCTTCTAACACATATTTAATATGATAAAAAGCACTCTTTTCTTCTTTATATATTACTTCTTCATTAGATAAAGCAGTCTGCGCAGCAGGGTCCCAATTAATTATCTTCTCACCACGGTATATTAATCCCGCGTTGTAGTAATCAACAAACACTTTCTTTACTGCTTTAGATAATCCTTCATCTAATGTAAATCTTTCTTTTGAATAATCTAAGGCAATTCCTAGTTTTGCCCACTGTTTTCTAATTACATCACCGTGCTCTTTTGTCCAGTCCCAACAAGCATCAAGAAACTTTTCTCTTCCATATTCGTATTTGTCAATTCCAATATCCTTCAATCTTTTAACAACTTTAGCCTCAGTTGCAATTGCGGCATGATCCATACCAGGAAGCCATAATGTATCATAACCTTCCATCTTTTTATAACGAATAATTATATCTTGTAGTGTTACATCCCAAGCATGACCTAGATGTAATACTCCTGTTACATTTGGTGGAGGTAAAACAATAGAATATGCTTTCTTATCTGATTCTTCATCACATTTAAAATAATCTTTACTAATCCACTTCTCATACTTGTTTTCTTCTACCAATTCATGGTTATATTTCTTATCTAACATAATATCATCCTCTCAAAATATTTGTATTCATAATTTCTTTATACTCTTTAATATCAATATTTTTAATATCTTCAATTAACGTTTTAAAGATATCATCATTATCATATCTTGGTCTATCATATTCTATCCAAAAATCAGAAGCCGTCTTTGAATTAGAATCAATTTCATCTGCTCTAGTTCCATAGTATGCTAAATCTTCTCGAGCCTTATCATAGTCCATTATTCCTTCAAGGTCATATAATTTTGCTTGAAAGTCACATTCTATTTTATCTACTAGATGAGCAAACACAGCCTCTTTACTTCCTCTAGTACTAAATTCTAATAATAATGCTTTTAAATCCTCTTCTTCATTCAACCCTTTTACTATTTTTTGAACACATAGTTTTCCTTTTTCAATTTTTTCGTATGCAGTAATAGAATCTCTTATAGTATAATCAGTCATTAAAATTTCTTCTGTTTCATGTAAAGCGAGTATCTTTAAAACTTTATACATATCAAGATTAAGATTGTATTCGCTATTAATTCCTATAGCCAGTATAAGCGTTCCATAAATATGTTCTGCAACACTCTCAAGTCTATCTTTATTAATACCAATTTCTATCCAGCCTTTTCTAATAGTCGTTTTAAGACGATTTGCGAACATATAAAACTTAATTATATTATCATTTTTCATGACTACCTCTATTTTTTTCTTTAATTTTTTCAACATTATATTTTCCTACTCTAGTTATTGGATACATAGTTAATATCTTATCAGTATTTGAAAGAACAATTACTTCTATTATATTAGTTTTTAAATTCATTAAATACCCTACATCATAAGGCATTTCAACTAAATATCTTATTTTATCATCTTTTATGATAATATTATCTAAATGATTAAGGCAATACTCATATACCTCATTTATATCTAAATTATCAAAAAAGCGATAAAGTTTTCCATTATTTACGTGTTTCTTTTTAACGTGTTCAATTGCTCTTTCTTTTGAATAACAATATAACTGTTTCCCAGAATAATTATCTTGTTCTTCATTTAATTTTCCTATTAAATATTGATATTGTTGAGCACATCTTTTATATTGAACTATATCTCCTTGATGATAACAATTGTCAATATCTACTTTCTTAAATAACTCTTCGATATTAGGATTGTTTTCAGCTAGTGCAATTTTTATAAGTTTAACAAGTGCCTCGTTTTTTTTAGATGTATTTAATAATTTGCTAAAACATTCTTTAGCACTATCATTATCACCTTTAACCATATATGTTAAACCAATTTCTATATAAGCATCTTCTTCCATAGCTGTATATTTTAATCTTTTAAAGCATTCTAATGCTTCATCATAATTTCCCATTCTTTTATAATAATAACCAAGAGAAAAAACTTTTCCATCACTATAAGATGCATTATCAATATACTTTTTAGCCTCTTCTACATAACCAATATCCATAAGTAAACCTACAATACTTATTAAATATTCTTCATTATTTGTAGATTCATACAAGTACTTAAATAAATCAAGTGCCTTTTCTTCTTCTCCAGATTCAAGATAAGCTTTTGCAAGTACACTTTTTATTTCATTTTTACAATAAGGTTGATTTAATAGATTTTCTAGTTTTTCAATATTCTCTTTTAAATTCTTTCTCCCTTGAATATCTGATTCTATTTTATTTAATCTTTTTTTTATATTATATCCTTGATTTAAATAACGCATAACGCCTCCTAAAAAAAATAAAAACAACCCATCCTAAAAGGACGAATTGCTCGTGGTACCACCTTAATTTGTAGTATTAACTACCTCTTTATTTAACGCATATTTACGTATTATCCTAACTATTCAGATAATAAACTCCCTTGCTACCTTCTATTACATTAATTATTAGTTTTCACCAAACACTAACTCTCTTTAAATTAATTATAATATACTCCTCAAGTTCTCCGCTTTTTATGAATCATATTATATAATGTTTCATTCATAATTGCAAGTATTAATTCTTTAATTTTGTTTTACTCATCGTAATAACTGGTACAATACTAAACTTATCTGTTACTAGTTTTTCTTGATTTACCTCATTACTTAATACACTATATATCTTATTATCTTCATATATAGTACTAGTTAAGGTATCACCAATATATTCTATATTATCATTAGTAATATCGCTATAGTTTAATAATCTTGCTTTATAAGAAGTATAATCTATCGAATCTGTAGTATCAGATCTCGTATCTATATTAAACCAATTATCAGTAATTCTTTTTAATATTTTTAATGCAGTTGTAGGCTTATACTCATTAGTAGCACTATAATCTGTATCGGTAATATAAGCTACTTTAGAATTAGTTACTACATCATCTGCATTTCCATAATTACCTTTATCAAAAGTTAGACTCTCACTCATAATTAAATTAACATTATCAGTATCACTAGATAATACATAAAAATCATATTCTTCCGTATTAGATACACTACAATTATATTTATCTCCTACAGTATAACTACCAGATGTATTAATTCCTACACAAACATAATCATTATCTACTGTATCATTAATCTCGTTTTGAACATCAGTTTTTAACTTATTTAAAATATTTCCTCTTGTATTAAACATCGCAATTACTATAGCTACTATAGTAAGACCTAATATTAATATCATATACATCATTGTTGATATTGCAAATCCTTTATTATTCATACGCACCAACCTTAAAATAATTATATATTAATTACTATATTTTTTCAAGGACAAATTGTCTTTTCTAATATTTCATGATAGAATTAAAATGGTGAGGGTATGAAAAAGAGATTAAGACTCTGGGTAAAAATATTAATTACTGTAATTATACTTACTTCTATAATACTATTATATGGATTTTTTATAAATAGTCATGGATTTAAAGTAAATGAAATACCACTTTATGAAGATATTCCTGATAATTATAATGGTCTTAAGATAGTTCATATTAGTGATATATATTATGGGAATAATGTTGATTATAAAGAACTAAAAAAAATAGTAAATAGAATTAATTTAATTAAACCAGATATTGTAGTATTTACTGGCGACCTACTTTATAAAGATAGTAAAGTAGATAATAAATTACAAAGTTTATTATGTAAGATAAGTGCAAATATTGATAAATACTATATAACTGGAGATAATGATTATAAAAATGATGATATAACTAACTTACTTAATAATAGTGGTTTTATAAATCTAAATGATACTTACAATCTTATTTACAAAGATAAAACACCAATATTAATTGCAGGGATTTCCACATCTAAGAATAAAGATAATATCTTAGAAAAATTAAAATCCACACTAGAATACTTGGATAACAATAATGTATTTAGTATCTTGTTAATGCATGAACCTAATAAGATAGAAAAATTTGATTATGATAAATTTAATTTAATACTTGCCGGACATAATTTAGGGGGAATAGTTAGAATACCACTTGTAGGAGGAATAATCCTTCCTAGTGATAATTACTTGTATGGAAATACACACTATATAAAGAAAAATACTAATATATATATATCTAATGGTTTAGGTAATAAAGATACTAACTTTAGATTATTTAATAAACCATCATTTAATTTTTATAGATTAAGAAAAAAATAAAAGCATAATTTAATAACTAAATTATTGCTTTTTATTTGTTTATTATTATGATATTTTCGTTATTATATGCAAGTCCCATTTCTTTTAGAATTGAATCCATGTTTTCATAAGAAGTTAATTCATTTACTTGCATAGTTAAACTTTCATTAGTACTCTTTTGTTTTTCGATTTTCGCATTAACCTTTTCTATTTGAATTTTCAAATCGCTGGTACTAGCACTCACAAATATTTTTAATACAAAAGTAGAACACAAACATATTATAGCAAGAGCATATAATAGTTTTTCTCCTTTTGTAAATTTTGCAACCTTCTTTTTTTTCTTTTTCATATCAACCAATTCTTTCTAGCACGCGTAATTTCGCACTACGTGCCCTATTATTCTCATTAACCTCATCACTACTCGCACTTATTACTTTTACAACCTTGTACTTAGGTTCAAATTCTTTTGGGATGGTAGGTAAACTTTTTAACTCTGGTTTTACTACACTTACACTTTTAAATATCTCTTTACATATCTTATCTTCTAAAGAATGAAATGTAATTACACATATTCTACCACCAACATTAATTAATTCTAATGCATCTTGCAAGCTCTTTTTAAAAACTTCAAGTTCATTATTTACTTCAATTCTGATTGCTTGAAATGTCTTTCTAGCAGGATGATGATCTTTCTTATATTTCATTGGTACTGCACTCTTAATTACTTCAACAAGTTCCAAAGTGGTATTTATTGGTCTTGATTTAACTATCGCCTTTGATATACTTTTCGCAAATTTTTCTTCTCCATAATTAAATAGTATACTTGTTAGTTTATCCTCACTATATTCATTAACTACATTGTATGCACTTAGTTTTTGATTTCTGTCCATTCGCATATCTAATTTAGCATCTTTATGAAAACTAAAGCCACGATAGTCAACATCTAGTTGAGGACTTGATACTCCTAAATCATATAATATACCATCTACTTTACTAAGACTTAAAGACTCAAGTTCTTTTTTAATATTAACAAAATTACTTTTTATTATTGTAAAATTATCTGCAATCTTAGATAGTCTTTTTTTACTATAGTAAATGGCTTCATTATCTTGATCAAAAGAGTACAAATGACCATTAGGTATTTTCTTTAATACCTCGCTACTATGTCCACCATAACCTAATGTACAATCAACTATAATACTATTATCTTTAATGTTTAAATACTCTAAACATTCCTTAAGTAATACACTTTTATGCATATATCCCCCTAATCAGATTTAAATAAACTATCAGCTATATCAGATAAATTATCAGAATTAGTTTCAATAAATTTATCCCATGATTCCTTAGACCATATCTCTAACCTATCAAAAACACCAACGATAATACATTCACGAGAAAGTTTAGCATAATCAATTAATGAAGATGGAATATTTATTCTACCTTGCTTATCATACTCACAGATAGATGCCCCTGATAAAAATACACGCAAGAAATTTCTTTTTTCTTTAGTATCAGGTAAATTTTTATATTTATTTATAATATTCTCCCACTCAATATTAGAATATATAAATAAACATCCATCTAACCCACGAGTAACAATAAAATTATTACCTAAATCATTACGAATCTTAGAAGGTATTATAATTCTACCTTTATCATCTATTGTGTGATTATACTGTCCAATAAACATATTACCACCACTTTCCCCCACTATCATCCACTTTGTACCATCATTGTATACTATTTTCTTTTTTTTGTAAATAGTTTTTTCTTATACTTGACATAATATGTACAAAAAAATATCTAAATTTAGATATTTAATTGCTTATACTATCAAAATGATATTCTTCATTATCTTTAATAAATGTATATTTATATGTATCTAGTTTATTTTGATAATCTTGAATATTAAAGTTATTATTTAAATCAACTGCAATTGGAGTATATACATTTTTATAATTATACAATGATTTATTACTAGTATCATATATTCCCATTACAGTAGTAATAACTACTTTATCATTCTTATTAGAAATATTAATAATCTTTTCTATTATTTCTTTATTAGATGTATTAATACATTCATCATTAATTAAACTATAAGTGTTACTAGCATCATCATACTTAAATTTTTTACACTCGTAATCAAATGAGACATTTTTAAAATTCTTATCAGTACCAAATAGTTTGACATATGCGCTTTTTATATCATCTGGTGTGAATGAGTAAGTTGATAAAAGATTATAAGCCATAGTAAGTTTTATAGAATCATTAATATTAGTCTCTTTATAATTACCTGTATATAAATATAAAGCATTATTATTATCCAGTGGAAGTTTTACATTAACCATATCAAGTAAATAGCTAAAATCTTCCTTATTACTTACTACTTTCTTCTCATTAGTAATCGCAACATTATTCATATTACTATTAATACTAAAACTAACATAATTATGATTATACATGTAATATAATAAGTAACCTATTATAGCAAGTAGAATAATTATAATAATATCTCTTCTAAATATTTTACCACGTCTACCCCAAAGTATCCGTTTACTACTATTTCTAATCTCTTTATCAATTTCTCTCTTTAAATCATTTCTAACGTCTTCTTTTACTAAAGTACTAATATCGTTTTTAATGTCATCAATCATCTCTTTAGTAATTTGAGTCTTAATTTTACTTTTTAATTCTTCCTTAATATCAAGAACAATCTCATCTTTGTTAATATCAATACTTTTAACTACTTTATCTTTAGTTTTCTTTACAGTCTTAGCACTCTTAGTACTTTTAGCACTTTTTGTTTTCTTTTCTGCCATATTATCCCCCCAAGTGTTGACAACTTTATTTTAACACACAATTAATCATTATCACAAGTTTTTTTCAAAAATAAATTGACAGAAAATATATTTTATGGTATATTTTATATTGTCAAACGACATGGCGGATATGGTGAAGGGGTTAACACGGTGGATTGTGGTTCCATTATGCTAGGGTTCGAATCCCTATATCCGCCCCAGTATGACAAACAAAGGCTCTAGTTATCTAAAGCCTTTTTATTATTGTATTTAAGTATAATAGTACGATATTTTTTCAAATCTTCTATTGTATTTATATTATTGTTTTTTAGTTTATTTAACATCTTATAAAATATTAAAGCAGTACCTTCAGCATCATAGTTAGCTCTATGATGTTTTTCTTCATCCCAATCAATATTATAACGAATAACTAGTGTAGCTAAATTAT
>CADCIZ010000030.1 GCA_902801685.1 uncultured Erysipelotrichaceae bacterium
TTCCCCTATATAAAATCTATAACGCACGCCAGCAATTGGGTACAATAGCGTTATAGATAATTTTATGACTAAAATTATCTATAACTTTCTAGACATTATGTCATTTTCTTTTAATCTTTTAGGATAAATCATTTTTCCAACTTCCTTACTTTTTTATTCTCTTTATACCCAAGTCTGTCTAAACATTTAATCAAAAATTCCTTATATATGCCTTGAATATCACTATATTTTTCTTTATTATTTTCATATTCATCAACTATTCTAATTAAGTATCTATAAAAATTACTTTGGTTACCCATTTCGATAGATCTATTTAAATTAATTTAAGTTAATAATAAAATTCCATATTTCCGACTTGACAATATTATATAATAAAGTATAAAAATATCATAGTATTTAACATACAATTATCAAAATTTAAAATTTAACTATATATAAAAAAAGCCAAATTAATGACTTACAATTATAACTATTAAAACAAGCTTAATTGATTAGATTCTTGCATACCATCGAATATACCCATCATACGCATTTTATCAATTAGCGTTCCCGATACTTTAGCTCTTTTTTGTACCTCTTCAATACTTAAGAATGCTTTTTTCTTTCTTTCTTCAACTATGTTTTTTGCAACTGTATCACCTAGTCCATCTATTGATGAAAATGGTGGATACATCTCAGTTTCACTTTTAACTTTAAATGTAGTTGCTTCACTTTCATTTAAATCAATTGGTAAAAATTTAATTCCTCTAGCTGTTGCTTCTAAAGCAAGTTTTAATGTTTCTAAAATAGACGATTCTTTATTACTAGCTTCATAACCTTTATTAACTATTTCTTCCATTCTTGATTTTATTGCACTATAACCTTTAATCATAACCTCAATATCATAATCTGTTATACGAGCAGAAAAGTAAGTTGCATAATATAATGCGGGCATATGTACTTTAAACCAAGCAATTCTAAAGGCACTAATAACATAAGCTGCAGCATGAGCTTTTGGGAACATATACTTAATTTTTCCACAAGAATCTATAAACCATTTCTCAATACCTGCTTCTTCCATAAGTGCGACATGAGTTTTCCAAGTTTCTGGATCTTTACTCGCTCTACCTTTACGAACAAATTCCATTATTTTAAATGCTTTTATTGGTTCTACTCCGTGATACATTAAGTAAACCATGATATCATCACGACAACCAATAACTTCTTTAAATGGTACAACTTTATTTCTAATTAGTTCTTGAGCATTCCCTAACCATACATCAGTTCCATGTGATAAACCAGATATTTTAATTAATTCCGAAAATGTAGTTGGTTTAGTATCAACAAGCATTCCTATTGTAAATGGTGTACCAAATTCAGGTATTCCTAGAGTTCCTGTTTCATTCATAATTTGTTCTTTGGTAACTCCAAGTGGCTTAGGTGATAAGAATATATCCATAGTTTCTTTATCATCAAGTGGTACTGTTGTAACATCCATACCAGACAAATCCTGTAACATTCTAAGTTGCGTTGGATCAGAATGACCTAATATATCTAGTTTTAATACATCTTGATCTATGGCATGGTAATCAAAGTGCGTTGTTCGCCATGCAGAATTTATATCATCTGCTGGATACTGGAAAGGTGTAAAATCAAAGACATCCATATATCCAGGAATAACGACGATACCTCCTGGATGTTGTCCGGTAGTTCTTTTAACTCCCGTACATCCTTGAGCAATTCTTTCTATCTCAGCTGTCTTCATTAAAATATTTTTATCTTCACAATATCCCTTTACAAAACCATACGCAGTTTTTTCCGCAACCGTACCAATAGTTCCAGCACGATAAACATTATCTACTCCAAATAGAACCTTAGTATATTCATGAGCAGATGCTTGATTTAAATCAGAGAAGTTAAGATCTATATCAGGCACTTTATCAGCATTAAATCCAAGGAAAGTCGCAAAAGGCATATCTTGTCCATCTTTATGTAATCTCTCGCCACAATTAGGGCAAAGTTTATCAGGTAAATCAAAACCACTTGAATACTCTTTACCTAGAGCCTCACCTTTATCATCATCAAAGATACTATGTTTACACTTTAAGCACCTATAGTGAGCAGGTAATGGATTTACCTCAGTTATCCCCATCATAGTCGCAACAAATGAAGAACCTACTGATCCACGAGATCCAACTAAGTAACCATCATCATTAGAATGCTTTACAAGTTTTTGGGCAATTAAGTAAATAACGTCAAATCCACCACCAATAATACCACCAAGTGTTTTTTTGACTTTTTTTTCTAATTCATCACCCTCTAGTTGGTCATGTTTTAAAACATTTTGTCGAACCAAATCCTTTACACTATCAAAGCCTTCAAGTATTACTTTGTGTAATCTTTTAAAAGCTTCTAATTCATACTCTTCTCCACTAAGATTTCCTTCTTCATCAAGTATTTCTTTAATACTATTAAGTACCGCATCACCATATAACTCTTTAGCAATTCTCTCCTCGATATTTATTGGAAGTGGATCACCATACCAACTACTTGCTTTTGTATATACCAAATCAGTAACTGTTTCAACAGATTTATCAATCTTTGGTGAGAATGGTACTCCTCCTGTTTCAATAATAACCTCAATAATATCTATCATATCTGCTATTTTATTCGTATTAGTAACTACTATTTCATATGCTTTATCTTCACCTAAGAATTCAAAATCTTCAAGCATTTCTCTTGTTGTACGGAAGTGTTGAGATGGTATACTTTTAATATCTCTTTTAGCAAGGGGATGTCTTCCACCACCTGGTACTTTTTGGTTAACAATTACTTCACGATATATTTTATCTTCTCTATTTAATTGATGTACATCTCCTGTTGCGACTATCATCTTACCGGCTTCTTCTGTAATTCTAACAATCTTTTTAATATGTTCCATTAATTCTGCTTTAGAACCAAAATCTCCTGTTTGCAACAAGTGATCATATACTTCTAATGGTTGTACCTCTACATAATCATAGAAATTAATTATATTTGTAAGTTCTTCATCACTCTTACTTCTAGCTTCTAAAAACACCTCAGATTCGTAACACCCACTACCAATAAGAAGTCCTTCTCTTAATTCATCTAATTTACTACGAAGTATTCTTGGAGTTTTATATAAATATGTAGTATTAGCTAAACTTATTATTTTAAACAAATTCTTTAAACCAACTTTATTCTTTACTAAGATATTTACATGATGCGCACGACCATACTTATATATTTCATCCTTTTCAACAAGTCTATCTAAATCACTAATTTTCTCAAAATTAAGTGAATCTAGTTTTTGTAACATCTTATGAAATACTAAACCTGTTGCCTCAGCATCATAATCTCCGCGGTGATGGGAATCCTCATCAAATTCTACATTATATCTTTTAACAAGAACTGACAGGCTATGTCTTGCATATCCAGTATCCATCGTACGTGATAATTCTAACGTATCAATTACTGTATTTTTAAATTCACCTAAATTATATTTACTATATGCCATTTCCATAAATGAAGTATCAAACTTAGCATTATGCGCAACCATAGGTAAATCTCCTACCCACTCCATGAACTTCTTAACTGCCTCTTCTTCTTTTGGCCCATCTTTTAGCATATCATCAGTAATACCCGTAAGTTCAGTTATTTTTTGCGGTAACTTTCTACCAGGATTTATTAATACATCATATTTATCTATGATATTACCGTGACTTAATTTAACCGCACCTATTTCAATAATAGAATCAACGCCTCCAGCATTAAATCCTGTTGTTTCTAAGTCAAATACTACATAAGTATTATCAAGTAGTTTACTATCATCAGGACGAACTACTATTTTTACAGAGTCATCAATCATCGTAAGTTCAGTTCCATAAATAGCTTTAAATGGTTCTTCATCTTCTTTTAAATTCTTATTTACATCACATACATAATGATACACTCCAGGATATGCTTGAGCCCCATTATGATCAGTAATAGCTATTGCTTTATGTCCCCAAGAGTGAGCAGTTTTACACAACGCTACAGCATCGACTACTCCATCCATCTGACTCATCATAGTATGAGCATGTAACTCTACTCTTTTTACTTCTGCATCATCAATTCTAGATTCAATAACTTTTTCACTTATATTAATATCATTAATAACTAAAGAATCTTCAAGTGAATACTTATCTTCTTTAATATTCCCTCTAAATTTATAAAACTTACCTGTTTTAAGTAATTTCTTAACTCTATTTGTCTCTTCATCTCCATGGATAAATATCTTAGCATACATACTATCTGTATAATCAGTAATCTTAAGCGTAATTATTCTAAGATCAGTCCTAGTTTCTCTAACATCAATACCAAATATATTAGCTTCTACTGTTACATTGTTTTGTACTCCAGTTAATGTATCTAGTCTAACTGGTGTTGTATCTATGATTCTACCTAGTATTGCACGTTCATCATCTACAGTTTCAATAGGTTTAGGTGTATACTTCTTTTTATATGGATTAATATTTTCTGCTACTTCATCTTTTTTATCCATTCTTTCTTTTGATACATAACTATTACTCTCAATAGAATTACTAATTTCTTTAGATATTTCATTACTAGCATTAATATCAATAATACCTTTTAACTCTATATTATATCCAGCAGATGAAAAGCTCTTAACTAAGTTATCTTTAATACTTTCAAACTTGTCAAGTTCTGCTTTAGACGATACGTAAAGTAAAAGCATATTAGATGTAAACTCTATATTATCATCTAAAAACATTAAAACACTAGGACACTTCTTACTATATCTATTAATAAAATAATTAAAATAATCTTTAATAATATCAGTATTTATACTACTTACATTTACATTAAGCGAAATATGTAAGTCTTTGTAGTAACTTACTAAATTACTATATAGTTCGTCATATACGTTAATAGGTAAAGTACTCTTTACCTCAATATTAAATACATAATTTTTATGATCAATACTTCCAATAATTGATGTTAGTCTACCTTCTGTAAAGTATTCTTCATAATTATTTAACTTTAAACTATCTATTAACAACTTAAGCTTACTATCCATAAAACCACCTTTAATTATTTTATCATGAAAAAAAGTAATCTGATTACTTTTTCCAACATTTTATTACAAATTTTCTAATATTCCACTATCTAAATCATTAATATTATATAACGTATCCATGACATTATAGGTTTCTTCTAAATTATGTAATGCACTCTTCCACCCTTTACCATCAGTTATCCAAATAAACTTTACTCCTTTAATATCTTTGGATTCTAATGCAATCATTTTATAACTACGCGCAGTCTCATTTAATTTAGAACCTGATGATGAATAAAAATTAGTTTCTATTACATATATACAATTATCTTTTTTTATAACAAAATCAAATCTCTTAGTAGATACATTGTTTGCTGATATATTACTTAAATCTACATTCCACTTTTTTTCTATATCACTTAAATACATTTCTTTAAAATAATCTATATTATATTTATATCCTGCGCTAATTATATACGATTCAACTAATGACTCCATAGTATCGCCAGTACGATTTTTACGAGCATTACTATCAAGACCAACCTCTATACCTAATGTATAGTCATATAAATTATTAATAATATGATTCTGAATCAAATCAAACAGACCCGTCTCCCTCATAAATTTAACATACTCATCTAATGAATAAATCATAGTTTCAAAGTTATATAAGTATTCTTTAATATCAGTTTTAACAAATATTTCTTTTGATCTTACTGCAAGCAAAATAGGAATGCAATCTAACACATCTGGATATTTTAATACTAAATCTCTAAATTCTTGTTCTATATTTTTACTGCCTATTAATGAATTTAGTATATTAAGTTCCACTTTATATTTATCAACATTTTTATATACTTTATCAAAATCTACATAATATTTATAATCAGCCAAACAATCAATCATAGTATTTATAAAATCATCAAAACTTCTTTTCACTTTCATACCTCCTAATTGTTAAATCTAAATACTCTTTAACATTATCAATACCAATATATTTTCTATTTAAATTATGCGCGACTATTCCTGTTGTACCACTACCATTAAATGGATCAAGTATTAAATTTCCTTCATCAGTTGATGCAAGTATAATACTTCTTAAAAGAGATATAGGTTTTTGTGTAGGATGCTTTCCATATTTCTTCTCACTTGGTTTAGTAAGCGATGTTTCCCAAACATCCTTCATTTGTTTACCACCATTTAATTCTTTCATAGCATCATAGTTAAATATATATTTATTATTTTTAATATCTTTTTTAGCCCACAGAATTGTTTCTGTTGAATGTGTAAATGCTCTACAACTGATATTTGGAGGGGGATTAAGTTTTTTCCAAGTAACATTATTTATTATTTTAAACCCTTCTTCTTCAAGTGCCATTCCTATCGAATATATATTATGCATAGTTCCACTTATCCAAATAGTACCATTATCTTTCAGCACTCTTTTACATGCTTTTATCCATTTTCTATTAAACTTATGCTTCTCTTTAATAGATATTTTCTTATCCCAAGCACCTTTATTTACACTAACCATTTTCCCACCACTACAAGTTATTCCATCACCTGACAAAAAATATGGCGGATCTGCAAATATCATATCTATGCTTTTAGCTTTTAATTGTTTTAAAACATTTAATGAATCATCCAAAATAAGTTTAAAATCATCATCCACATAATAATCCATAACTCCCCCTATAATTAATATACAACAAAACTTTTCAATTTCCTTCTTTTAATAATTAGTTATTATAACTTCTTCTATCTTTCCTCGCCCTGCACCATTAGCATTTATATTTCTTTTAGCCTCTATAACGTAAATATTATAATCTTTATATAATTCATTAATTAGTTTAGTATTATGATTAGAAAGCATTACATAACACCCTTTTTTATCCAATTTCTTAAATAATTTAGATAATCTAACTTGTTCTTCTTTATTAAATCCATTATCAGTATAACTTGTAAAAGTATCAGAATCTGAATCATAAGGCGGATCAAAGTATATAAAATCACCTTTTTTAGCATCGTTTACCGCATGTTCAAAATCAACATTTAATATAGTTATTTGATTATTATTTAAATATTTATTAATTGCAACTATATTATCTTTATCATAAGTATTAACTTTCTTTTTTTGATTAAATGGAACATTAAATTCATTTTTACTATTAACTCGATAAAGACCGTTGAAACATGACTTATTCAAATAAATTGTTCTTGTAGCTTTTTCTATATTACTTAAATTATTGTAAGTATCTTTATCTCTATCGATATTTCTTATTTCATAATAAAATTCTTTACAGTGTTTTTCTTCATATTCATCTAATAAGCTCAATACTTTCTTATATTTACTTTCATCACTAAAACATTTATACACATTAATAAGTTCAGTATTATAATCATTTATAACAGCAGTTTTAGGCTCTAATTCAAATAAAAAAGCCCCTCCTCCAATAAAAGGCTCATAATATTTATTAAACTTCTTTGGAGCATAACTTATTAGTTTATCAATAATCTGTCTTTTTCCACCTGCCCATTTAACAAATGGTCTAATTTTACTCATATACTCACATCATTTCTATTCTATAACTACACTACATTCTTTATTACTACCATTTATATGACACACTACTTTATCATTTTCCGCATAATCATTATCATCTATTAAATCTTCTTCTACTAATTTACTAAGCAAAATATCAATATCTGTTCCATCAGTAAATTCATATTCGCTTGAATGTATATTTAAATATGTTTTAGCTGCCATAATTATATTTTCATTATTCATACTATCTTTATCTTGTTCACTTTTTTTCATAAGTCTTTGAATAGTTGGAAAAGATATTAAAAATATCACACCAAGTATTAAAACAACAGCCGTAATCTCTATTAAAGTAAAACCAGTCTTTTTCATAGCCACCTCTATCTAATAAAATTATATAATAAACATTATAAAAAGGCAAACAAAAACTATAAATTTTATTATAGTCCTTGAATTATTATAAACATAATTACACAAAGTATTAATGAAATTGCATTTAAAACAATACCAGCTGTTTTAGAACTATTTTTTCCTTTATTAGCTAGTCCTAAGATAAAACCAACTAAAGAAAGTATTCCTGGAACTGTTAAGAATAGTATCATAAGTCCTATTTTTGTACTATCAAAATTAGTTGCAAGTCTTTGAATTCTTCCCTCATATGTACTAGTTAAATAACTTTGTACACAAATAGTTAGAAAGAAACCAATAGCGGCAAAAACAATAGATATAATACCTAGAACCATACTTGCCTTACCACCTTGTGCTGGTTGTACTGGAGTACTTTCTTGCTTTTTTAAAGCATATCCGCATCTTAAGCATACAGCAGCATTTTCATTAACCTCTGCTCCACAATTAGAACAATACTTCATATAACATCCTCCTACTATATAAATTATACAAGATAATATTTATTTTTTCAAGTAGCAATCATACTTCGATAAGTGATAATGAGACTTTTTTCTTATCTTTATTTATATCACATACATAGCAATCAACTATATCACCAACACTCAGAATTTCATTTGGATGTTTAATATATTTATCTGTTATCTTCGAAATATGTACAAGTCCATCTTCATGAAGACCAATATCTATAAATGCACCAAAATCTACTACATTTCTAACTGTACCTTGTAATTTCATACCTACTTTTAAATCATCTAAAGTAAGTATATCTGACTTTAGTATTGGTTGTGGCATTTCATCTCTTGGATCGCGCATTGGATTTTTTAATGACTTAATTATATCTTCCAGAGTATAGTGCTCTACACCTATTTTTTGACATTCAGTATCTATATCAATAGAATCTAATACTAAGTTAATTTTATTTGTACCAATATCACTTAAACTAACCTTTAAATCACTAAGTAACATATTTGTTTTATCATAACTCTCTGGATGAATCGATGTTGCATCTAAAACTAAATTACCACCAGTAATTCTTAAGAATCCAATTGCTTGTTCATAAACTTTATCTGATAATAATTTTTTTAGTTCTTCTCTAGATTTAAAATTACCATGCGTATTTCTATAATCAATAATTTTATCAATCGTTCTTTTAGTTAAACCAGATACATATTTTAAAATAGAACTACTTGCAGTATTAATATTAACACCAACACTATTTACTACTTTACTAACAACAAAATCTAAGTTCTCAGATAATTTCTTTTCTGATACATCGTGTTGATACAAACCAACGCCAATTCCTGAAGGTGGGATTTTAACAAGTTCAGAAAGTGGATCTTGTAATCTTCTACCAATACTTACCGCACTTCTTTTTTCTACAGCCAAATCTGGAAACTCTTCAATAGCTTCTTTAGAAGCACTATATATTGAAGCACCTGCTTCTGATACTATTACATATTTACAATCTAAATCATATTTTTTAATTAGATTTGCAATAAAAATCTCTGATTCTCTAGATGCTGTACCATTCCCTATCGCAATAATATCTACTTTATATTTATTTATTAAGTTCTTAACTATTACTTCTGATTGTTCTACATAGTTTCCACCCTTTAAGAATGGCTTAACAACTGTAGAATCTAAGTATTTACCATTCTTATCTACTACAGCTATTTTACAACCATTAACAAAACCAGGATCAAATGCTAGTACAACTCTTTCTTTCATAGGTGGAGTAAGTAATAGTGCTTCTAGATTCTTACCAAAATTATCTATGGCTGATTCTTCACCTACACTAGTTAAATCTGATCTTATTTCTCTTTCAATCGATGGTGCGATTAATCTTTTATAAGCATCAACTATTGCATCTTTAACTATATCAACAACGATTGATTTTTCATTCTTAATTACTCTTTTATTTAAGAAGTTAATTACCCTATCAATCTCATAATCAATACTTACACTAAGTATTTTTTCTTTTTCTCCTCTATTTAACGCAAGTATTCTATGAGGTTTAATATATTTAACACGTTCACTATAATCATAATACATCTCATAAGTCTTATTCTCATCATTAGCATTTTTCTTAATTTTACTTTTAATAATACCATAGTTATAAGTGTTTTCTCTAATTATTTTTCTAAATTTAGCATTATCCGAAATATTTTCTGCAATTATATATTTCGCACCAGTAAATGCAGAATCTACATCTTTAACATTCTCAGTAATATACTTACTAGCTATATTATTAATATCTCCACTAGTTGGAAATCTCATAATTTCTTTAGCAAGTGGTTCTAATCCATTTTTAATAGCCTCTGTTGCTTTAGTCTTTTTCTTCTCTTTAAAAGGTCTATAAATATCCTCTAATTCCACTAATTTAGTAGCCTTAGCAATACTTTCTTTAATCTCATCTGTCAGAAGCCCTTTTTCATCAATCAATCTAGTTATATCTTCTTTTCTTTTTTCAACATTAACTTGATACTGATATTTTTCTTCAATACTTCTTATACTTTCTTCATCAAGTGCACCCGTTACATCTTTTCTATATCTGGCAATAAAAGGAATAGTTGCTCCCTCTTCAAGTAACTTTAATACACTACTTATTTGAGTCTCTTTAATTGATAACTCTAAACTTAATTCTTTAATAATCTGTTCATTCATATTGCACATCCTTTACAACTAAATTATAGCACAAAAAAAGGAATGATTTCAATCAATTTCATGCCTTAATCTATTAGCAAATTCATTTCTTAAAGTTTCCATTAAGAAGTTATCTTCAATATCTTCAAGTGCCCATTCATTATCTTCATCAATAACAACTCTAGCAATTATTTGATTATCAAGAAGATTCTCTTCTTCATCTACTCCTTTTAAAAATACATATTTTCTATTATCTTTAATAATATAATCAATTACTACAAAATCTGAATTATCAAGAGTAATTATATATCCAATATCTACACTATCCATAATACCTCCCTATTTAACCTTACTTACATCATCTAAATTAGTCCAGCCTTCATACTTTAAATCATAGGTATCATTACTTCTTGTATTATTTTTCATATTTACTGATTCTTCTTTCCATCCCATGCTTTCAAGTTGTGATTGCTCTTTTTCTGTTACAGCAGTCATATGTTGTGTCCCATCTGGACTTACATATTCTATTGCGGAAATTTCTCTTTCATCATCATTAGAATAGTATGGTTCATAACGGTTAGTATCATTTACAGCATCAGTAGCAGTTTTATAAATATAATCACCATTAAACTTTACAGTATCACCTATATCAAAAGAATTAACATCATAAGTATCATTCGCTGTATTATAGTTTTTATCTTGTTTCATATCAAGATTATCTTCACTAATTTTGCTTATAATATCATCACTTTTTACTGCTTCATCCTTTGTACTTTTAGAACCAAATACATCTTCATATTTAGCACCAAATGAATTTGCAACTGCAACACTTGGAATAGTTGAATTAAATTCATCAGTACTTGATTTAGTATTATCCTTATTTTCACTCAAATCATCTTTTTTATCATATGCGCAAGATTTAGCTGCAAGTGCCGCACCAATTGCAGTTGCTGCAACTAATACACCTGCAATAATTTTTTTGCCATTCTTTTTTAAAACATCTTTAAACTTTCCAATTGACTTACGAATTTTACCAACCTTTTTAGTTTTTGATCCTTCATCCATTGTATAATCAGTATTTTGAGATTTTTCAAATGCCTCTTTTTCTTCTTCTGAATCAAATTGTATTACTTCTGATTTTCTTTTCTCTTCTTGTTTCTTTTTTTCTTCAGCTATCTCAGGTGCGATAGACGCAGATGTCCCATCAGAATTACTAAAAATATCAAGAGATTCAGAATCTTCCTCTTTATTTATATCTTCACGATTAACTTCTGAGATATTTCCTTTTTGTAAAGCATCAATATCTTCATACAAATCTTCAATTGTTTTTTTAGGATTATTTAATTCATTCTCAATATCATTAATAACACTAGGTTTCTTTACATCGTCAATAGTTGCTAAACCTTTTTCAGTATTATTTACAACCGCTAATCCTTTTGGAAATTTTTCTGCATAATATTCTTCAAGAAATTTAATATAATCTTCATCTGATTCATCTAAATATCTATCTCTAGGTTTTAAAATATCAGTTCCAGGAATATATCCGCTTCTATCATCTTTTTCAACTCTTTCTTCCTGATTTTCTACTTTTACCTCTTTATTTTTTTCTAGAAATTCATTAACAATTTTACTATCTTGCTCCTTATAATACCTATCTTCATCAGTTTGGTTGATAATTCTATCATCAACATTTGGAATATCTGATAAAACTATATCCTTTGGTTCATTAGGATTTGCTTGAACGCTTCCATAAACAACATTATCAATTGCAGAATCTATCTCTTGTTCACTAGCATTACTAATAACCTCATTATCATTCTCGTTTCTTCTAATATAAGAACGTAATTCTTCCCTAAGTCCTCCAATTTCTTCTCTTAATTTTCTAATTTCTTCTAATAGTTCTTCGCTTGTCATAATAACACCTCTCAAATTCCTTTACATTAACTAAATTATAGCAAATAATCTGACCTATTTCAATAATACATAACAATTATATCAAAAAAAATGAATTATTCAAAATCCACTTTCTTAAACTTATAATTACTATATTTACTTATATTATCAGTAACTACTTTAACTTTACTAATTACAATTCCATTTAGTTCTATTTCTAACGATTCTCTATTTAGCTTATTATTATCAAATAGCCTTTTATAATACCTATTTAGATAATCCAAATTGTTATCCATTGTCATAGTCTTATCAATATAATACCACCCTCCACTAATAATATTCTGATATTTCTTACTTATACTAGGATAAATAGCAATTATCTCATTATAAAAATAGTCACCTATGTTTTTAGTAGTTATTCCATATCCTTCTAATTCAACAACATATGTCTTATTGTAATCAAATTCATTAAAGACAGTAGTTATTTTATCATTTTTCTTATATAACAATAATATTATTACTATTACTATTGATAATACTATTAATATTACTAATGCTTTATTAGATAATTTAGTCATATAATCACCAGTAATAGTATTATCTTTATCTACATAATTATTCTTATAATTAAATATATAATTATTGATACAATATATGAGATAACTAAATATAAAGTATTATATAAAATCATTAATTTATATCCACATTCATTTTTAATGGCAACAACTGTATTAATGCAAGGTATAGTTATGATATTAAAAATACAAAATAGATAAGCAGATACTTTATTTAAATTATTACCTAATACACTTAAGGTCGATACTACTTGTTCTTTAGCCATAAAACCAGTAATTATTGAAACACTTTCTTTTATACCAAACAACTTAAATATATTAGATATCTTATACCCTATTAAATACAGAATACTGTTATTATATCTAACTCCATAATTAAAACTAGTATTAAATGATATTAAGAACCAATTTATTATAGATATAAATAATACTACTGTTATAATTCTAAATAAATAACTTTTTACTTTATCATAAGTACTTTTTAAAGCAACTCTTATTGATGGTATTTTTAAACTAGGTACTTCTATTATGTATGATGACTTAGTTTTCTTAAATAACAAACTAGTAATAATTAATACAAGAACACTTACTGAGTAAAAAGATAGAAATATTAAAAATGAATTATGATAGAAAACTGTAGTTATATAAATAATAAGTGTAAGTTTCGCACTACATGGAATAAATGGTATTAAAAATATTGTCTTTAATCTTTCTTTTTTATCTTTAATAGTCCTTGTCGACATAATACCTAATACACTACAAGTAGATGAGTTAAGTAATGGTGAGAAACTCTTACCACTAAGTCCGATAATTCTTAAGAATTTATCAAGCATTAAAGACATTCTAGCTATATATCCACTATCCTCAAGTAATGAGATTATAAATGTTAGTATTATTATTAAAGGTATAAAAGATATAATATTACTAATGCCTTTTAATATTCCTTTTGTAATTAAATCTTTAAATACAATAGATGTATTTATATTCTCTATTATCTTACTAATATAGATAATACCTCTATTTAAATTATTACTTAATATACTTACTAATCTACCTCCTATAATATTGATAGATACATAGTAAATAAAGATAAATAGTAATATACTAATTATTAAAGATAAATACTTATTAGTAAGTATACTATCTATAATATTACTTAACTTATTACACTTCTTACTAATAATTACTTTACTACATATCTCATCTATTTTCTCATATCTTTTTTCTATATCTGTTTTTATATCATTATATTTTTTAAACTTATAATAATCTTTATTAGTATCATTTATTAATCTATCTAACTTATTATAATCTATTTTTTTAGATACTACTATTATGTTAATACCAATTATTCTTTTTAATAGTTCTATATCTACTTTATTACCCTTAACTTTAGTAACCATAATTAAGATAGGTATATTTAAATCCATTAATCTACTAGTTAAATATAAACTTCTATTTAGTTTATTTATATCTATTACATTAATTATTAAAGATATCTTATTATTCCTTATATATTCTACTGTAACTTCTTCTTCCTTTGTATAAGGTATAAGAGAGTATATTCCCGGTAAATCTACAATGCTATATTTTTTATACTTACCTATCTTTTTTTCAACAGTAACACCAGAAAAATTACCAGTCAACTCACTAGAATTAGTTAAATTATTAAATATAGTAGTTTTACCAGCATTAGGATTACCTATTAGAGTTATCATAAACCTCTATCATATGCGCAATATCTAAAGTTATAGACATAACCTCACCCCGATATTTAATTACAATTAATTCTTTATTATTAATAATTTTAATTACTTTAATCTTAGTATTCTTAACTAATCCCATCTCCATTAGATGAATAGTTAAATCATTATTACCTTGAATATTTTTTATACAAGCACTATCTCCTACATTTAAACTGGATAATTTCATAAAAAAATTATGAGTACATCATAATTTGAGTAAATCATAATTTTATATTACTAAAGTATATAGATTACCAGATCCCTTATTAACAAGTTTAGTTAATGCTTGTTGAATTTTAAATCTAGCATTCTCTGGAGTTAGAGATAATTTTGCTTGTATACCTTCTTTTACTATTTGATCGATACTTCTTCCAAAAATTTCGCTTTTCCATAGACTTTCAGGATCAGTATCATTATCACGCATTAAGTAATCAATTAATTCTTTACTTTGCATCTCAGAGCCAATAATAGGTTCAAAAGTTGATTCTACATCTATTCTAAACATAAATATCGATGGAGCAACTGCTTTTAGTTTAATACCATATCTACTTCCTTGTTTAATTACCTCAGGTGGATCTAATTTCATATCAGATAGACTTGGTGATGCAACGCCATATCCAGTTGATTTAACCATTTTTAAGGCAGATTTAATTTGATCATATTCTACTTTAGCTTCATTAAAGTCTTGGAATAGTTTTAATAAATCAGCCTTACTTGTTACATCTATCTTAATGATATCTTTTAAGACTTCATCAAATAGTCCTTCTTTAGCATCTATATTTATAGTAACTATACCAGTATTAGTATCTACATCTGATATATAAGCCCGAGAAATATACTCACAATCTGTAAAATGATTAGTAATAGTATCTATATCTCTTAATTTATCTACTTCAACTACACTTTCTCTAATCTTATCGATATATATCTTCTTAAGCCAATTATTACTATCAAGTACGGCAATCCAATCAGGCATATTTACTTTAATCTCCATTACTGGGAATTCATATAATGATTCTTTTAAAACACTATAGACATCTTTTTCGTTCATTGCCTCAATACTCATTGGTAGTACTGGTATATCATATTCTTCTTTTAAATCACGAGCAAGTCTTTCTGTATCAGGTAACATTGGATGAGCAGAGTTTAATATCATGATAAATGGTTTCCCTATTTCTTTTAATTCATTAACTACCCTTGATTCAGCTTCTAGATAATTACTTCTTGGAATATCACCAAACGAACCATCAGTAGTAATAACGATACC
>CADCIZ010000031.1 GCA_902801685.1 uncultured Erysipelotrichaceae bacterium
AATCCACAGGCGAGAGTTATTATAACTCAAAAAAATATAAATAGAAAGGATCAATCAAATAGATTAAAACTTCTATAAGATTGATTATACGAGGATGATTTTATGTTTGATTTTGAAGTAAAAACAAGAATAATGATTAATATAAATAATTGTATAATAGGTGGTTCTATTACTGAAGAATATATCAGTAATTTTGATAAAATATTCACTAGACCATCTAAAAATTCACAAGAATGGGATATTAATTTATGTAGATTATGGATAGATATTAAAATGAAAGTTAAAGAATACTATAAAAAAAACAAAGAATTATTAAATGAGTTTTTAAAGTTTGTTAACGACCAATTATATAATATAACAAATATTAAAGAGACAAATAAAGTTATGGTAAAAGTTAAGGGTGGTAAAAATGAATAATACATTTGTTGATATAAAAAAAATTGTAGGGAATAAAAGTAATGCAGGTATATATGCAATAGGAGATAATACTGCTATACAATTAATAGATATTAATGATAATGTTATAGTAAAAATGTCTATATATGAAAAAATTAATTTATTTCATATTATATTAGATAAAATGATTAATAATGGTATTAATGAAGACTTAATAAAAACTACAGTACTATTTAAGTGTATTATGGATGAAGAAAACAAAGATATTGAATATTCTATAAATGAATTATTTAAAAAAGTGTTGTTTCTATATTCTAAACCTAATATTGATATAAAAGAAATATTATCTATTGCTGATCTTGTATCTAATAGACTTAATCAAGATAATCGTAATAATAAATATGTTAAAGAAGAATTACAAAAAAGATTACACTATGTATAAATGTAATCTAGTTATATAATTCTTTTTTTAATTTTTCTAAGTTTTCTGTCATTAATGATATATAATCATAATTGTTCCTTTGTTCATCTGTTATTGTAGATAATGTATAAATACTCATTTTTTCTACATTTGTTCCTTCAATTAGAGAATTAATTATATCATTGTTTTCTCCTTCTTTTAAGTAGATATGTCTTACTTGACCACTATAAACTAGGTTTCTTGCACTAGCTATATTTTTTTCATATTCTGGATTATCAGAGTCCAATGAAATAACATTTGCGCCATAATTTTTTAAGAATAGAAATATGTCATCACTTACAATAATAGTTTTATTATCTGCGTATTTAACACTTTCTCTATATTTGGCTTCTAAATTAGTTAAATCAACTTTTAAATCTTCATACCTTTTATTAACATCATTTTTTAAGTATTTAGCCTCAGTATATTCATTAAAACCCTTTCTAATATTATTTGCTACAGTAAGTAATTTAGAGGGATCTAACCATAATTCTTCAAAACCGTTTTTGTTATAAGTTACATCTGATGTTACATCAATAATTTTTAATTTTTTATTTTGTTTAAGCATAGGTTTAACATAATCTTTTTCGTTAGATAAACCATTAAAGATAAACATATCGGCTTTACTACTATATTCATTAAGTAATACATCAGTTACTTTATATTCACTAATATCTACACCATTAGGATAGATACTTCTTATTGTACTATGACTATCATAAAGTCTATTGACTACATATTCAATTGGATATGCAGTTGTATAAATGTTTATATTTTCCATAGTTGATGTATCTGTACATCCACTAAGTAGTAACATACTAAATATACATATAATTAAACTAAATATCTTTTTCATTTTTAACTCCTTTTATTCTTACTGGATCATATCCTTTAGTTCCTAGTGGATTGCACCTAACAATTCTTTTTACTGCCATAACACTTCCTTTAAAACTACCATATGTTTCAATTGCTTCAATTGCATACTCTGAACACGTTGGATAGTGTCTACAATAGGCATGGATATTACTAGGAATTTTCTGATATAATCTTATTATTTTAATAAGTAACCATTTCATAAAATAATTATACTAAAAATATAGAAAAAAGTAAAACAGTATTTTATAATTTTTATATATTTGGTATAATGTATCTGGGAAGGAGGACGTATGGAAATACTTGATAAGTTAAATATTAAATATAGTAATATTAATTTATATGAGCAAGCCTTAACTCATACATCATATGCTAATGAACATAATACAGAATCATATGAGAGATTAGAGTTTTTAGGAGATGCAATTCTTGAACTTATTATAAGTGAATATCTATATAAAACTACCACTTTTGAAGAAGGTAGAATGACTAAATTAAGAAGTCATTACGTTTGTGAGAATGCTTTATATGAATATTCAGTTAAATTAGGTCTTAATGAATATATTAAATTAGGCAAGGGTCAAAAAGACCAAGATGGTAAACATTGTAAAGCCATAGTAGCTGATGTTTTTGAATCATTTATTGCTGCTATGTTCTTAGATAATGATATTAATGAAGTAAAAAAATTTATTTATACTTATATAATACCAATTATTGAAAGTAATTCATTAGATTTCTTTCATGATTATAAATCTAAGTTACAAGAATATGTTCAAACAGATAAAAAGAGTTTAGAATATGTAATTATTTCTGAGAGTGGTCCATCACATGATAAAACTTTTGAAGTAGAAGTTAGAATTGATAGTATCGTTTACGGAAAAGGTATTGCGAAAAGTAAAAAAGAAGCAGAACAACTTGCGGCTAAAGATGCTTTAAATAAAACAAATTTATAATAAGATTGAATTTATGGAGAGGGTGATTAATAATGGGAAGATTTCCAAATATTGCAGCTGCCAAGGCTAAAACAGGAGCAGCTAAAGGTAAATTATACGGAATGTATGCAAAAGAAATATATCAAGTAGCTAAAAATGGAGGTGTTACTCCAGAAGGTAATCCAGCTTTAAAAAGATTGATTGAAAAAGCTAAAAAGGAACAAGTTCCTAATGATGTAATTAAAAGAGCTATTGATAAAGTAAATAGTGGGGCAGATGAGTCATATGAAAATGCTAGATATGAATTATTTGGTCCAGGTGGTTCTACAGTAATTGTTGATTGTCTAACAGATAATGTAAATCGTACTGTTAGTGATATTAGAACTGTTGTTAATAAAACACATGTAAAAATGGGTGGTATTAATAGTGTAAGTTATATGTATGATAATTTATGTATAGTAGGATTTATTGGATTAACTGAAGAAGAAGCGATGGATGCTTTAATTAATAATGATGTTGATATTACTGATATGGAAGATGAAGATGGAACTATCATGATTTATGGAGAACCTACTGATTTAAATAAAATTAAAGAAGCTATTTTATCTGCTAAAGAAGTTACGTTTGACATTGATGAGATTGCTATGTTACCAAAGGAAAAAGTAAAATTACAAGGTGAGGATTTAGAAACATTCAATAAACTTGTTACTATGCTTGATGAAGTAGATGATGTAAACCATGTATATCATAACGTTGATTTAGAAGGATAGTTATGAGAGATATTATAAGTACAGAATTAATTGTATCATTAATTATAGTTATATTAGGATTTCTTATATACTTTCTATTAAAATGTTTAATTAATAAAATACTTGATAAGAGAAAATATGTAAGTAAGAAAAAGAAAACATATTTAAAACTTTTTAAGAGTATATTTAAATATGTCATACTAATAGTTGTCGTTGTCTTAGTTTTACAAGTAAATGGTATTAATGTCACATCTATTATTGCTGGATTAGGTATTGCATCGGTAATTGCTGGATTTGCTTTACAGGACGCTATAAAAGATATAATTATGGGATTTAACATTATAGTTGATGAGTATTATAGTGTTGGAGACGTTGTAAGAATAGGTGAGATTGAAGGAAAAGTGCTAGAACTTGGATTAAAATCTACTAAGATGGTTGATATTAATACTAATGATATATTCGTTATAGCTAATAGAGAAATTAGTAAGTCATTAGTAGTATCTACTCAATTTGATATTGATATACCTATACCATACAAAGAAAAAATAAGTAGAGTTGAATCTATTATTGAAGAAATTATTAGTCAGGCAAAAGACTTAAAAAATATTACTAATATTGAATATAGAGGACTTAACAAATTTGGAGAATCTGCTATATATTACAAAATAAGAATGTATGCTAAAGCAGAATATCAACCACAACTTAAAAGAGATATTAATAGAATAATTAAATTAGAATTAGATAAGAATAATATAGATATTCCATACTTGCAAGTGGATATACATAATAAATAAAAGGTAATAAAACAAAACCCGATAAATTTAATTATCGAGTTTTTATTATACTAATTTTTTTTACAAGTCTTAGTAGAACTATCAAATGAATAACCTGTATCGCAGATAGGATTTGATTCAGATGACTTATCATCATTGTAACACTTACCTTCAGTTTTATCAAATGTGTATCCTGTAGGACAAGTAGGTGAGACAGTTTCTTTGTCTTTATCATCTTTGTCTTTATCAGATGGATTTGATGCCCCAGTAACTGTTACAGATACACTTTTACCTGCAGACTCTGTACTTCTAAAATTAGAATAAGCAGTTTTTACAATGTATGAATGACTTCCATTTGTTGCATTTGTTGTAAATGTAGTTTGATTAGTAAATCCTAAGAATGTACCATCTTGTTTATATACATTATATCCAAATGAACCCATGGTTGAATTAATATAGTTTAATCTTCCAGATACAAATGAATTTAGATATTCAGTACTTTTAAATGTATCTTTAAAATAAGATTTTAAATAACTATCAGTATTAATTTCTGGAACATTTACTGCGCTCCAACTAAGAGTTACTGTACCCTTAGATTCTGTTGCTTTTACACTTGATGTATCAGGTAGTTTAGCAAATCTAGGAGATGTTTCACTAGGCTCGTGCCCTTTTACAAATAACTCAGTTTTAATTAAATCGCTTGGAGTATATTCTGATGGAAGCATAGGTGTTGGACATTCCATTTCAATTGCAACCTCAGATACACTTGCTGGTTTAGTAAATCCTCCGCTTGATGTAAACATTCCACGACCAACTGCTTGGAATAATCTTTCATGTTGACCACTACTTAATAGGTTATAGTATTCACTACTATTTTTATCATATCCGTACCATACACCAATTGCATATTCATTATTAAATCCAACAGTCCATAAGTCATTAACGGCACTTCCAGGAAGACCAAATGCACTTTTTGTTTTCTCATCATAGTTTGATGTACCAGTTTTTGCTGCATATGTTTTGCCATTAATATTAGCCCAACGTCCTAATGCATACTGTCCGGTATCAACAAGCATATCGGCAATCATATAAGCAGTTGAATCTTTCATAACTTGTGTTTTTTCATTTTTATTTTCTACTTCTTTTTTATCAACCATATACTCTAATTTAGTATAACTATAAGGTTTTGTGTAATATCCACCATTTCCAAATGCCGAATATGCTGCAGCCATAGAAAGAGGTGATTCACCAGTATATCCACCAATAGCGTGAGCTTCATGTAATGGATCTTCAGGAGATAATCCTAAACTCTTAACGAAACTTAAAATATTTTCTTTATTATTTGCTTGGAACGCTTTAAGTGCAGGAATATTTCTTGAACCAACTAAAGCTTTTCTTATTGTTTCAAAGCCTTCATAAGCACCATTCCAGTTATTAATAGGTGTACCATCAGAATAAGTGATTGCCTCATCTGGATCAGGCATACCAGTACTCCAATTTAAGAACTCTATTGCAGGACCATAATCATAAAGAGGTTTAGCAGTAGAACCTATTTGTCTTTTTATCTGTGTAGCATGGTTAAGTGTTGCAGCAGCATTAATATTTCTACCACCACCAACAGCAACTATTGCACCGTTATCAATATTAGTTACAGCAACTCCAGCTTGAACAACATCATTTTCCCATTCATAAGAAACACCGTTCATAATATCATTAACATATTCTTGTTTAGCTCTATCCATAGTTGTATATATTTTCATAGGAGTAGTATAAGGATCATCTCCCGTATTCTTCTCAATTTCTGCAACTACGACATCCAAGAATGATTGATATTTATTAACTAAATTAGGATCATTTCCGTTAGTTTCTTTTGCTTTTATAATTTTTTCAACAGTCATTTTCTTTGCTGCATTATATTCTTTGTTATTAATATATCCATGTCGTTTCATAAGACTTAATACTAAAAGCCTTCTTTTTTCTGTAGCTTCTGGATTAGTATAAGGATTATACTTACTTGGTGCTTGGAATAATCCAGCAATCATTGCAGATTCTGAAACATTTAAATCTTTCGCACTCTTACCAAAGTAAGTAAGGGCAGCTTGTTCAACACCATAAGAATTATTTCCTAAATAATAACTGTTAACATAGAACTCTAATATTTCCTTTTTAGAATAATTAGGTTCAATCTTAAATTCTGAAATATAAACATCAGTTAGTTTACGAATAATACCTTTAATACCACTAGCTTCAGCTGATGTATACGTATTTTTAGATACTTGCATAGTTAGAGTAGATGCACCACCGGCACTAGATCTTCCTAGTAACTGTTGGAAAGATGCTTTTAAAAATCTTGCCCAGTCAACACCTTTATGACTAAAGAATCTAGAATCCTCAGTTGCAACTATTGCATCAATTAATACCTCAGGTAGGTCATCATATTCAAGTAATACTCTTTGTTCAGCTCCAAGTTTTGCAAATTCATTACCTTCAGAATCATATACAACCGATGGTTCACTAACATATAACTCTTTTGGATCGAAGTTAGGGGCATGAGATACAATATAAATACATACTGCAACTATACCTAAGACAACTAATATAAATCCACTTAAGAATATTAATAATAATATTTTCCAAATTTTTCTTTTCTTCTTCTTTTTTTTCTTTGAAATATGTATATCTTTTTCTTTATTTAGATTAATATTACTTCTTTTTTTCTCAATACTTTTATGTGCACCTTTAGCATGTGCGCCTTTCTTATTATTTCTATTTAATACATTTCTCATAAATATCACTGCCTTCTTTCTTAAATATGGAATAAAATATATCGCATCAACTAATAAAACTAATATAGCTGGTATAATTGATGAGAACAATAATATTCCAAGTATAATTAGCAATAAACTAATTACTCCAACTAATATTTTAGGCTTATATTTATAAAATAGTTTCTTTATATTTTTCATAGTATCACATTATCCTTCCTTTATATATTTATCTACATATTCTAAATAATCAACAAGAGGTCTTAATTTATGTTTAATTAAATGACCTTTTTCTCTAAAATAGTCAAGTGGTATAGATTTTCGAGTTTTATTATCTATAAAACTTAGTAATTTATCACTACTTAAATAATATGTTTCATCTAGAGTTGTAAACCTAACAATTATAAATCCAATTCCTCCCAACTTAGTAATCTTACGAATGTGTTCTATTTGATGTGCGTGAATATTGTTAAGCGGAAAACTAGTTTTATTCTTAGTTTCTTTAGCCTCAAAATCAATATACCTACCTTTATATACTCCATTATAATCAGTAGTAGATGGAGTATTAAAGTGTGCTTCAGTAATTAACGCATCAGACCTTGAGTGATAATTTACTTTATTGATTGTAATTGGCGTAGGCTTCTTATATATTACTGCTTTATCATTATTAAGATAATACTCGTTAGATGCATTGATATCAGCTTCTAGGCCCATACCTCTATTACTATACTTATAGTTGTAATTATTTGCACTATGTAATTTCATTTAACCTCCAGATGTATTATACTATAAATTGCAAAAAAAAACTACAAGTTATATTAATTTTGTCAAACTTTGTAGATTCTTAAATCCTTTAAGTCATTAAGTATTATTTGAACACAAAAATTAATAAATTCAGAAACATTTTTTATATCAAATAAATAAGCAGTAGATCTCTTCGCATTTTTTATGATTATTCCAGCGTTATCTATTAATACATTTATCCTATTCATAGGAATTTCTTGAATGATGTTTTTAAATGTTGGATAATCTTCATAGAATATACTTAATTCTAAATTATAGCAATCAATTACTTTTGAATTTAGATTGGTATAATCATTGTATATGTAGTTTACTATTTCTTCTTCTGTAAGATTAAGTTTATTATTATTTAAATCACAAACGTAAGAGTCTTTTAAATAATTTGGAATAAAATATTTAAACCATACATAATCAGTGAATAAATGAATATAATATCCTAATACAAAATCATCTTCTAAATCTGTTTTATAAACTGATAAGAATTTGTTTAAATCAGGAATATTTGGTTCATTGGTTATAAAGTGAGATTTTTTTTGTCTTCTCCTATTAATTTTGCAATATCAGGAGCAATACTTCCTATCAATATGCTTTTATTATCTCTATTTAATTTTTTGTTTAATTCGTTAGCTATTGCCATATGTATTATTGAACTTGCCATAGTATCACCTTCTTAATTTTATCATATTTTTTCTAGTTTTGTCGAATATCTTTATTTAAATAAAAAATATAGTAAGATAGACTTGGTGATAATATGTATACAGATATGTATGTTGAAAAGGTATTGGATAATATATTAGAAAATACTAATAAAGTAAAAATGGAATACTATAATGTTATTTTAAAAAAAAGTGATATAATTACTAGGGATTAATATGAATAAATTAGAAGTGCTTGCAAAATCAAAATTTCGTTCTAGTTTTCATTTAAACAATAAAATGAAAGACTATGTAAAAGATAAAGAAATAGATGTGATTAGAAAACACGCTTATGATTTTGTTAATAGTAGATTAAAAGTATATAACAGTATAAAAGATGGAAAACAAACTCCGATGAAACAGACACATCCTGTTTTTATTGCGCAGCACGCAACTGCAACATGTTGTCGTGGGTGTATAGAAAAATGGCATCATATACCAAAAGAAAAAGTATTAAATAATAATGAAATAGATTCCATAGTAAATATAATTATTGAGTGGATAGAAAAAGAATGTCAAAAATAGTCGTATAAAAATGTAGTGCATATGCACTATTTTTTGTATATAAATTACTAATTGTGTTCATTATTAATGTAGAGTTAGTTGTTCGAAAATTTAAAATCTGATATAAAACTATTGACAAAAAATGAAAAATTGATTATTATAGACACTGTTTTTAGGAGATACTGTGCTATTTATTAAAAACAAAACTGTCAGATAGTGTTATAGGATTGGAGGGAATATATGATAGTTTCATTAAAAAAGCATAAATTTATTTATGCAGCAATATTATTAGTTTCTGTCATAATTGGTGGTACATTTTTAATGGCTAATGCACAAGATGATGCTGGTAAGATTAGTCTTGATAAGAGTGCTACTAAAGTATATGAAGGAACTAGTGAAGATAATTTAGAGAAAGGAAGATTTGCCCAAGTTACATTAGATGTAAATGCAAAATCATACGATTTAGATGCTAAGACTAAATTAGACGTTGTTTTAGTAATGGATAATTCATCAAGTATGGATAAAAAAGATGCTAATCCATCAAAGACTTTGTCGCGTAGACAAGCGGCTAAAGATGCAGCTACTGATTTTGTTGGAAAACTAATCAATGAGGGAAAAGATAATGTTAAGATTGGTATGGTTGTATTTGGAACAGATATACAATCTACTCAAGAATTATCAAGTGATAAAGCAACAATTAATAGTTTTATAAGTGGTATTAGTTCTATATATAATCAAGGAACTAATGTTCAAGCAGGAATTGCAAAAGCAAATGAATTACTTGCAACAGGAAGAACTGATGCTAAAAAAGCAGTTATTATACTTACTGATGGTGAGCCAACATATTTTAATTATACATATACTTATTATAATAAGAAGGGAGAACAAGTTACAGGAACTGATCGAGCAGGTAGTGGGTCTAATAATAATTCTGTGCAAGTTTGCTATGCTTATAATAAGAGTGGCAGCTGTACCAACAATAGAGGGGTTAAACCATCAGAGGCTGCAAAAGCAGAATTAGATTCATTAAAGGGTACTTATAGTGCCGCAGATGTTTATACAATTGCATTTGGTAGTCAGTCAGGTAACTCATTATCAGAAATAAATCCAGCATCAAGTGAAGGTGCAACACCTATTTATGTTAATTATTCGGCTTTAACAGGTGATGAGTTAAAAGCAAAATTTGATGGTATTAGTGATAGTTTAGTTGAATTAATAGGTAAAGATAGTGTTGTAACAGATGTTATACCAAAAGAGTTTAAGCTAACTGAAAACGCTAAAACTAAGCTAATAGAACAGGGAATTAATGTTGTAGAAAATGAAGATGGTACAACAAAACTTACTTGGGATATTGGGAATATAAATGCTAATACTGATTATAAAATTACATATGAAGTAAAAGCAGAAGATGATTATTATGGTAGTATTTATACAAATAAAAATGCTAGTTTAACAACTACAGTAGATGAGGATAACCCTTATTATAAGAATGAAGAGAATAAGACTATAACTGTTGAATTTGATAAACCAAATGTAGCAGTTCCAATGGTTACAAAAGATGATCATTATAGTGAAATTTCAAGTTATGAAGGTTATGCAGAATCAACTATTAACGGAACAAGTATTTTAGATAATGATTTAAATGAAAATTTAATGACTGATGGTAATGTTAATGTATCTGATAAAATTGTTGTTATTGAAAATAGCAATACTAAAAAAGCAAGTGAAAATACATATGAAATTTCAAAAGATGGTGTTAAACAAGGTGTTTTAACAATGAATAATGACGGAACATTTACTTTTGTTTCTGAAGAAAATATAAGTGGAGAAGTTGAATTCTTATATCACGTTGAAACAACTTTAAATCCTAGTGTTGAAACTAATAAAGTTGTTAGTAGGGATTCTAAGGTTACTTTGAATATTTTAAGTCGTTCAAAGGTTAATGTATCAGGTAAAAAAATATGGGATGATAGCAACAACCAAGATGGTATTAGACCTACAAGTATTAATATTGTATTAAATGCCAATGGAGTTACAGTTGCTAGAAAAACATTAACAAGTGCTGATTGGACATATAATTTTAATGACTTATATAAGTATCAAGTAGGTCATGAAAACGATGATAATTATTTGATTAATTACGAAATTAAAGAAGTAACAGAAGTTCAAGATTATGTTACTACATATGATGGATATGATGTTATAAATACACATATTCCAGAGGTAACTGTTGTAAGTGGTACAAAGACTTGGGATGATAATAATAACCAAGATGGCAAAAGACCAGATAGTATTACAGTTAAATTATTTAATGGTTTAACTTTAGTTACATCAAAAACTGTAACAAAAGATGATAACTGGGAATATACATTTGATAATTTACCAAAATATGAAAATGGTAATGAAATTAAATATCAAATAAAAGAAGATGAAGTTTCAGGTTATGAAACCGTTGTTACAGGAAATAATATTAAGAATACACATACACCTGAAGAAACAACTGTAACAGGTAGAAAAGTTTGGCAAGATGCTAATAACCAAGATGGAATTAGGCCAACAAGCATTACAGTAAAATTATATGCTGATGGTAATTATGTTACTGAAGGTGTAATTACTGCTGGTGAAAATAATAACTGGGCATTTGCATTTACAAATTTACCAAAATATAATAATGGTAATGAAATTAAGTATACTGTTGAAGAAGTAAGTGTTGGTGGTTATACAACTACTTATGGTGATAATAATACTATCATTAACACACATGAAACTTCTAAAATTAGTGTATCTGGTACAAAAACTTGGGATGATAATGATGACCAAGATGGAAAGAGACCAGAAAGCATTAAAGTAAGATTATATGCAAATGGAACTGAAGTTAGATCAAAAGATGTAACTGTGTCAGATAACTGGACATATAGTTTTGAAGATTTAGATGAATATTCTAATAGTTCAAAAATTAGTTATACAATTACTGAGGATGCTGTAGAAGGTTATACAACTGTAGTAGATGGCTATAATATTACAAATAGTCATACACCAGAAAAGATAAATATATCTGGAACAAAGACTTGGGATGATAATGATGACCAAGATGGAAAGAGACCAGAAAACATCACAGTAAGATTATATGCAAATGGAACCGAGGTTAGATCAAAAGATGTTACTGCAGAAGATGAATGGACATATAGTTTTGAAGATTTAGATAAATATGCAAATGGTACTGAAATTGAATATAAAATTACAGAAGATTCTGTAGATGGATATGAAAATGAAGTAACTGGTTATGATATAACTAATACTCATACTCCAGAAAAAATTACATTTAAAGCAACAAAAGTATGGGATGATGCTGATAATCAAGATGGCATTAGACCAGAAAGTATCACAGTATATCTTTACAAGAATGATGAGGTATTTAAAACTGCTGTAATTAGTGATGAAAATGACTGGACTTATTCATTTGAGGATTTAGATAGATATGCTGCTGGAGAAGAGATCAGTTATAAAATAGTTGAAGAAGAAGTAACTGGTTATGAAACAGAAATTAATTATGATGAAATTGATGAAAATAATATAATATCATCAACTATTACAAACACTCATACACCAGAAAAGATTGATATTGATATTAATAAGACTTGGGATGATAAAGATAATTATGATGGATTAAGACCTATAGAAATTGCAGTTGACTTATATAAAGATGGCGTATATTACGATACTATCATTATTAATGAAAATGATGGTTGGAAATATACTATTAAAGATTTAGATAAATATGCAAATGGTACTGAGATTCTATATACTCTCTTAGAACACCCAGTTGCTTACTATGAATCAATAATTAATGGTTTTGATATAACAAATAAGCATGAAGTTGTTGAAGGAAAAGGTGGAGTTATCGAAGAAATTGTTGCTCCAAATACTGGAATTGATGAATCTACTAATAGTACTTCTAAAATAATTGAAATGATATTAATTATATTAGGATTATCATTTGTTTCAAAAAAATTAATTAATGAATAAGATTGCTATAAAAAGTAATCTTTTCTTTTGTTAAATTGACAAAAATACATAAAACATATATTATATAGTAGTGTTTAAGCAGGTGGTTTATGAAGAAAAAAAATATTTCATTAATACTTATTTTATTATTAATAGTTAGTTTGTCTTTCTTTTTTATATTTAATAAAAGTACAAATAAAAAAGAAAACATCAAAAAACAAAGTAATAAAACTAATGTTGTAGAAAAAAAAGAAGAGGCTCAAATTACTCAAAAAGAGACATACGGTAATACCGATATAATCGGTAATATAAAAATTGAAGGTACTGATATAGATGAGTATATAGTACAAACTACAGATAACGATTATTACTTAAAACATAATTTGAAGAAGGAATATGATATTGCGGGTGCAGTATTTATGGATTATAGAAATAGTATTGATGATAAAAAGATTCTTATTTTTGGTCATAATGCTAGAAAATTGGAAACTGTGCCATTTCATGATTTAGAAAAATATTTAGATAAAGATTTTTACAACAATAATAAATATATTGATTTAAAGCTAGGTGATGAAGATAGTAAGTGGTTAATCTTTTCTGTCATGATTGTAAAAAAAGGTGATAATACTCATATGAAACTTGAATTTAATGATGATACCTGGATGCAACATCTTAATTATTTAAAATCTAACTCTATTTATAATACTGGTGTAGATATTGCTAGTAGTGATAAAATAGTGGTGATACAAACTTGTAATTACAATCCAGAGAATACATATATTTTGGTATGTGCTAAGAGAATATAAATGGTTAATTTATGTTCTTTTTCTTTGGTTTTCTTTGACTTTTCACATTTTGACATGTTATAATTACTCTGGTGGTAAAATGGTAAAATACAATGAAGATTCTATTAAAGTACTAGAAGGATTAGAAGCAGTTAGAAAAAGACCTGGTATGTATATCGGCTCTACTGATAAACGTGGACTTCATCATCTAGTATGGGAGATAGTTGATAATAGTATAGATGAAGTAATAAATGGTTTTGGTAAAAAGATTAAAATAACTATTCATAGTGATTCTAGTATTAGTGTTGAAGATGAAGGAAGAGGTGTTCCAGTTGGAATGCATGCTACTGGTAAGTCTACACCGGAAGTAATATATACAGTACTTCATGCTGGAGGTAAGTTTGAATCTAGTGGATATACTGTATCAGGAGGATTACATGGAGTTGGTGCATCAGTTGTAAATGCACTATCTAAATGGATGCGTGTAAACATTAAAAGAGATGGATATGAGTATTCAATATCATTTAAAGATGGTGGTAAGGTAGATAGTAAACTTACAAAAGGAATGAAAACTAGCAAAACTGGAACTAGCGTTAGATTTATGCCAGATGATACAATATTCTCAACTACACACTTTTCATTTTCAACGATATGTGAAAGAATGCAAGAGAGCGCTTTTTTGCTTGAAGGACTTACTATAGATATTGTTGATGAGATAGATAATAGACATGAGAGCTATTGCTATGATAATGGATTAAAATCATTTATTGAATATATTAATGAAGATAAGTCTGCCCTTCATAATGTAGTACAGTTTGAGGGTGTAAAAGATAAGATTGATATTAAAGTTGCTTTTCAATATACAGATACTTATTCTGATAATATTATATCTTTTGTTAATAATGTAAAAACATCTGATGGTGGTACGCATGAAGTGGGATTTAAAACAGCTATTACTCGTGTATTTAATGATTATGCAAGATCTAATGGCTATTTAAAAGCTAAGGATAAGAATTTAGAAGGACCAGATACTAGAGAGGGTATTACTGCTGTATTATCTATTAAAATACCTGAAGCATTATTACAGTTTGAAGGACAGACTAAATCTAAGTTGGGTACACCTGAGGCTCGTAATGCAGTAGAGAGTGTGGTTAGTGAGAAATTACAATTCTTCTTAGAAGAGAATAAAGCAATAGCTACTAAAATAGTAGAGAAGATGGTTAAAAGTAAACAAGTAAGAGAAGCTGCAAGAAAAGCGAGAGATGAAGCTAGAAATGGTAAATCTAAAAATAAGATAGAGAAGAATCTATCTGGTAAGCTATCTCCTGCTCAGAGTAAGAATCCTAAGAAAAATGAATTATTCTTAGTCGAGGGAGATTCTGCAGGTGGTTCTGCTAAAGGTGGACGTGACCGTAAGTTTCAGGCTATACTTCCACTTCGTGGTAAAGTTATTAATACGGCTAAAGCATCGTTAACTGATATTTTAAAAAATGAAGAGATTAATACTATGATTCATACAATTGGGGCAGGAGTTGGGTCTGATTTTACAGTTGAAGACTCTAATTACGATAAAGTAATTATTATGACCGATGCCGATGTTGATGGTGCGCATATTCAAATACTACTTCTTACATTTTTCTATTATTATATGAGAGGTCTTATTGAACAAGGTAAACTTTATATCGCACTACCTCCACTATATAAACTAGATTATGGTAAGAAACATTTCTATGCTTATACAGATGAAGAATTAGAAACAATAAAAAAAGAAAATACTGGTAAATATTCAATTCAAAGATACAAGGGTTTAGGAGAGATGAATGCTGATCAACTTTGGGAAACTACAATGAATCCTGATACTCGTAGTTTAATTAGAGTAAATATTACTGATGCAGCGCTTGCAGAGAAAAGAGTTAGTGTTCTAATGGGTGATAAAGTAGAACCTCGTAAAGAATGGATAAATAGAAATGTTGAATTTACAATGGAAGATAATTATAGGGCGTGATTAGATGTTAAAAGAACAAATTGAAAATTATATACCATTTGATGAACAAGAACAAATTGATAAAGAACAATTTTTAGAATTTATT
>CADCIZ010000032.1 GCA_902801685.1 uncultured Erysipelotrichaceae bacterium
ATCAGTTGATTTAGTTATTATTGATCCACCATACAAGATAAGAAAGAAAACTGATGAAATAAATAGTTTAGCAAAAGCTGTAAAAAAATATAATGAAGAATTACAAAGAGATAATTTAATAAATGAATATGATAAATCTATATTAGAAGAACTTGTAAGAGTGATGAAAAGAATTAATATCTATATATGGTGTAATGGAGAACAAATTCCATCATATATAGATTTTTTTGTAAATAAATATAAATGTAAAATGGATATATTAGTTTGGAATAAAACAAATGCTATGCCTTTATTTAATAATAAATATATGACAGATAAAGAATATTGTCTTTATTTTAGAAAAGGTGGATATTGTAATCCACAATGTTATGAAGATGCTAAAACTGTATTTTATTTACCAATAAATTCAAAAGATAAAAAGAAATGGATTCATCCGACAATAAAACCTTTATCAATTATTAGAACTTTAATTAGAAATAGTTCTAAAGAAGGTGATTTAGTTTTAGATTGCTTTTTAGGAAGTGGAACAACAGCAGTAGCATCTATATTAGAAAAAAGAAACTATATAGGAATTGAATTAAATAAAAAATATTATGATATTTCAATTCAAAGAATTAATGAAATTAAGGAGTGTGATAAATAATGTATATAAGTAATGAAGAATTAGAAAAAATAAAAGAGTATGTGGATAATCTTTATTGGGATCAAGATAGAATGAGTAGAGATGGGAGATACTTTTTAAATAAATTAGATAATTATATTAAAAAACTAGAAAAGGAAAAAGAAAATAATATTTATGTAATTACTAATAATGCTGTAGTTGATGATGAAATTGATTATTCAATTTATGGAGTTGCAACAGATATCAATGAAGCAAAGAAAATATTTAATCAAGCTGTAAAAGATGCAAAAACTGATTCTAATTTTGATAACTTAAATGCTATAGAAGAAAATTCTCCTAATTTTAAAAATAATGATGGTGAATGGATTTATAGTGAATCAGATGATAGTTTTGAATTATGGTGTAATGGTGAATATAATTCAAATAATTATTCTATTCAAATTAAGAAATATGAATTAGATAAAGAAAAGGAATTAAGTGATGATTATGAATTATAATATGGAGGATAATGAGTATTAACATTATTATACTTTTAGTTGTGCTAATAGTTTTTACAATTGGATTTATGTATATAGAACCAATGATGGCTAAGCATAAAATAAAAAGTGATAATGAATACGGTAGTGCAAGATTTTCTAGTAAAAGTGAGATAGAAAAATATTTTGTTAAAGAAAGAATAGGACACATCAGAGAAGCTGGTGTGCCTATTTTATTCAGTAAAGATTTAAAGTATATGTGGGTAGATAAAGAAACACCACATTATGTATATTTAGGTTCTACTGGATCTGGTAAATCAGTAACAGCAGTTATTCCATTTTGTTCTTTTATAGCAACAGCAAAAAATAAAAGAAGTGTATTTATAACAGATCCTAAAGGAGAAATTTATAATACAACTTCATCAATGTTTAAGAAAAATGGATATAATGTTTTAACTATAGATTTTAGACATCCAGAATTATCAAATAAATTTAATGTATTAGAACCTATTATTAAAGAATATGAAAAGTATATTGAATACGAAAAGAAAACAAAAAAAGAAACAGATAAAAATAAAAAGTTAGAATATAATAATTTATCTATGTCAGCACTAGCTGAAACAAATAGATTAATAACATCATTATCAACTATGATTATGGTTGAAAAAGTTCAAGGAAAAGATCCATTTTGGAATAATAGTGCTAAAAACTTATTAGAGGGATTAATTGGATTCTTTTTAGAAGAATATAAATCAGGAAATATTAGACGAGATCAAATAACTATGACTAGTATTAGAAAGTTCCAAAATAGTTCTATGGAAGAAAAGAATTTAAAGAATTTTAAAAAGTATATTGAACAAAAAGAATATGGTAGTAAATCAAAAGATTCTTTAACTTCAATATTAAGTGCATCAGACAACACCTTTAAATCAATAACAGCAGTATTTGGTGAGAAAATGGCTTTATTTGATGATATAAATGTTGCAAATGTAACAAGTAGTAATAGTTTTGATTTTGATATATTAGGTAAAGAACCAACAGCTTTATATGTAATAGTTCCAGATGAAGATAAAACATATTATACTTTAGTAACTATCATTGTAGGTCTTTTATATAGAGAATTAGTAAAACTTGCTAATTCAAGACAAGAGAAAAAATTGAAATATCAAATAGATTGGATATTAGATGAATTTGCTAACTGTCCACCACTTGCAGATATAGAAGCAATTGTATCAGTAGCAAGAAGTAGGGGTATGAGATTCCACTTCTTTATTCAATCCTTTTCTCAATTAGATAATGTATATGGTAAAGAAGTATCTCAAATTATTTTAGATAACTGTGGTCTTGTTTATTTAAAAACAAATACACAAGAAACAGCAGAAGCTATCAGTAAAAGATTAGGAAAGAAAACAATTGAATCTAATTCTATTAGTCAATCAATGAGTTTAAGAGATTATAACGGAAATAAATCAACTTCGTTAATAGCAAGAGATTTAATGACACCAGATGAAGTAAAACAACTTCATTATAAAACTATAATATTTCCTATAATAGGATATCCAATATTAAGAGATACAATTATTTATAAAAAGTTTTCATCATATAGTAGTGGTGAAGAAGTTAGAACTATAAATCCTTTAATTGATTTAAGTAATACATATTTTACTGTTGAAGATATTAAAGTAAAAAGAATAGATCCTAAATCAAGAAATTCATCAAAAGATTTAGAACCAGTTGAATTAGAAGAATATGATGAAATGCTTGATTATGATAAGCAATGTTTAAAAGAAACTGAAGAAATAATTAATAAGATATTTGGTATTGAAAATATAAAATATGATTATATAAAGACAGATAATAATAGAGTTTATTGTTCTGTTACAGTTAATAAGAAAATACCACAATCTGATAAATCAAAAGTATTATCACAAATAAATAAAAATAAATTTCATGTAGAAATTCAAAATGATAAAAATACTAAAACAATAATTGAAATTCATAATAAAGAATTAGATATGAATCATTTATTAGAACTTAGTAGAGGAGAAACGAATAATGTCTAATAATAAGATGTTATTCATTTTTTCTAATATATCTTCATACAATTCATTGAAAATGGAGGTTCTAAATGTATAATCCAGATAATGATATTGAAATTAGATATAGCACTAAACATTTACCTATAGAGTATAAATTGTTAGAGTGGAGATTAATTATCAATAGAGAGTTATATGAAGATAAAGTTATAGATTTAGAAGTATTTAGTGAAATGGAGAAATCTATTTTAGGAAGAATGACAAAAATCAGAAATGAATATAAAGATAAACAAATTGTAACAAGTTAGTTTAGATGATTTGACAAGGACAAACAAGAGAGGTAACATGGCATCGTAAACTTTGGGAGGAGTTTCAGGAACACAGGAAAGGAAGTGGGAATAATGGATATAAAAAAAGCAAGAGAAGATTTAAGAAAAGGAAAAACAATATATGATATGCCACTAAAAGTAGTATATTATGCTCGTGTTTCTACAGATAAAGATGATCAATTAAATTCATTAGAGAATCAACAAAATTATTTTGAAGAAATGATTGCAGAAAATAAGAATTGGAAATTTGTAAGAGGTTATATTGATGAAGGTATAAGTGGAACAGCTGTTAAAAATAGAACTCAATTCTTAAATATGATTGAAGCAGCTAGTTTAGGAAAAATAGATTTAATATTAACAAAAGAAATATCAAGATTCTCAAGAAATACAGTAGATTCAATTAAATATACAGAATATTTATTAAAACAAGGAACTATTGTATATTTCTTATCGGATAACTTAAATACTATTCAAGAAGATGCAGAATTTAGATTAACAATAATGTCTAGTTTAGCTCAAGATGAAGTTAGAAAATTATCAGAAAGAGTTAAATTTGGAATAAATAGAATGATAAAGGAAAGAAAATTAATAGGTGGAAACTTAACAGGGTATTATAAGAAAGACGGAATGTATCAAATAAACGAAAAAGAAGCACCTATGATTAGATATTTATTTGAAACTTATGCATCTGGAAAAGTTGGACTTAAAAAGATTGGTGAAGAACTTGCTGAAATGGGATATTTAAATAGAAAAGGTGAACCTTATTCTCAAACTTCTATGGCTAAATTCTTAACTAATCCTAGATATAAAGGATTTTATACAGCTAGACTTACTGAAGTAGAAGATTATAAAACTCATAAAAAAGTTAATGTAGATAAATCTAGACAAATAATAGAAAAAGATGAAAGAATACCTGCAATTGTTTCAGAAGAATTATGGGATAAAGCAAATGCTTTACACGAAAAAAGAAAGAAATTACCATCAAGACATATTTTAAATACAGAAGAAATGTTAGAACATTCTAAGTATTCTTGTAAAATTAAATGCACTCATTGTGATCATATATATATAAGAAATGCTGGAAGTAATAGAGCTAACAATCCAACATGGTCTTGTAAGAATTATAAAGTAAATGGTGTAGATGCTTGTGCATCACCAATATTAAAAGAATCTTATTTAGATAAGATATTTATATCAATATTTGATGATTTTATAAATAATAAAAAAGATTATTTAAATCAAGTTATTACTGAATATAAAAATATAGTTGAAAGTATTTCAAATAATAAAAGTTCAAAAGATTTAGAAAAAGAAATAGATTTAATAAATAGACAAAAAGATAAATTATTAGATTTAAGTTTAAAAGGATTAATAAGTGATGTTGAATTCAAAAAGAGAAATGATGGATTCAATGAACAAATATTTAAATTTGAAGAAGAAATAAAAAGGATAGATAATAAAGAAATAGAAATCAAAAAAATGAATGAAAAAATGAATGAGTTAAGCAAAGCTTTAACAAAGAAGGTAGATATTAAGAATGAACTACCGCATCTAATTAAATTATTAATTGATAGAATTGAAATAACTAAAGTAAATAATAATAGAAAACATGTAAGAATGGTAGTATATTTTAACTTTAATACAGATATAATTGATAGAGAATTAGACTTATATGAAAAGAAAGAAAAACCTACTATAAAAGTAGATGTGAATTCATTACAAAGTGATGAAATTTCTTTTAATCAAAAATGTTCCTGTATAGACCAGAATATTCGTTCTGGTCTATACGAGAACATAAATGTTGGTATTGGGAACATCAATGATATCAAGGAAAATGATGATTCAAAATGTTGCCGTATTCACCAGAACGAACCCAGGTTTTGTAAATTTAGGATTAAAACTAGGTAAGGAAACACTTTTTACATATATAAAGAATTTTGGATTTGGTTCAAAGACTGGAGTAGATATAGTAGGGGAATCCAAAGGAATATTGTTTAATGTTGATAATATCGGTGATTTAGAACTTGCAACAACTGCTTTTGGACAGGGAGTATCAGTAACTCCTATACAACAAATAACTGCGGTATCCGCTGCGATTAATGGCGGAAAATTATATAAACCTTATATTGTAAAAAGTATTAATGAACCTGAAACAAATAGTGTCATTGTTAAAAATGAGCCTAAAGTAGTTAGAAAAGTAATAAGTGAAGATACAAGTAAAAAAGTAAGATATGCACTAGAAAGTGTAGTCGCTCGTGGTACAGGACATAATGCTTATATAGCTGATTATCGTGTTGGTGGTAAAACTGGTACAGCCCAAAAAGTTGAAAATGGAATATACCTAAAAGGAAATTACATAACTTCATTTATTGGATTTTTACCAGCTAATAATCCGCAGGTAATAGTTTATATTGCCATAGATAATGCTAAAGGGATTACTCAGTATGGAGGAACAGTTGCAGCTCCTATTGCTAAATCAGTATTATCATCATCAATAGATGCCCTTAACATAGAAGCACAACCTAATGAAATAGAAAAGGAGTTTAATTATATAGATAAAGTATATGCTAAGGTACCAGATGTAGTTGGAATGTCTCGTGAAGAAGCTACCAATAATCTTAAAAGTTTTAAAGTCGAATATAGTGGACAAGGAGACAAAGTAGTATATCAAACACCTTCTAGTGGTACCCAAATATATGAAGGAGAAACTGTAAAACTAATGCTTAATGAGTAATATTATTCTATTATTTTATAAATTTTGATAAAGCATTGACAAATGCTTAAAATAGATATAAAATGAATAAGCGCGATAAAATAAAGGTAGTATGATGTATTTAATAAAGAATAGAGCTACTTTTAGTTCTATTTTTTAATTGCCGTAATAAAATTAATTGTGAAACAATTGTGAAATCGATTGACTTTATTTTTTCTTTATGATATCATTAAGTCATAATAAGAGAGAGTGTGGAGGTGAACATGAAGGACACGTATGTATTTGAGTATGTTAATGAAAATGAATTTAGAAAATTAGAACGTTCTATAAAGAAATATAACATGCTTGCTTATAAACAATTATATTTTCAGTATTATCCTGAACTTAAGAATGGAAAGTTTTTGGGTGAGATAGTATCTGATGATGAGGATAATGGTACTACAACTTATGAATTAAAACTAACAACTGATGCGATGTTTTCTAAAGTTCACGGTGACATTAAATTGTATTATATAGTTTATCATAAGGAAAAAATTGTTATGCTTGATAAGTTTGAACCGCTTGAAATATTAAGTGAAGGTCATAATTCAGAACTTGTTACTTATAAAGGGGTAATGGTATCAAAACAACATGCAGATAAAGATATGTTTAAAATTAACTTATTAAATATGATTCAAAAATAAGATCACTAAGTGTGATTTTTTTTCTTTTTGGTAATTGATATTTGAAATAAAACATGTTATAATATTCACGAAAGGTAGGAGAAATATGAAATTTAAGAAGAAAAGAGGATTTACCTTAATTGAGGTAATTGCAGTATTAGTAATACTATCATTGATATTTTTAATAGTAACTCCACTAGTTATGAATATCATCAGAAAAGCAAAGGATAGTGCAGATAAGAGAAGTATTGATATTTATGGTAAAACTGTTGAGATTGCTGCTGTTGCTTATATGTTAGATGATACTGAATTTCCAACAAGCTTTGATGATTTAACTATTGAGTATACGGGTTCAAAAGTTGAGTGCGCGGTTAATATTGTTAACTATGATGGAAGCGTGTTCTTAGATAAGTGTGCAGTAAATGGAAGACTTATTAAAGATTCTAAATTTAGTAGTGGTTATTACCAATATGGAAGAGATACTGGAAACTACATGTTTACACTATATAAAGATATAACTGAAGTAGTTAATAATAGTAGTAATGGTAGTGGTTCTAGTAGTAGTGGAAGTACTAATTCTACATCATCAAGTACTACTCAAAATACTTTAGGTACAGTAACATATAATGGCGGTACATATTATAGACTTACTAATGTGAATGTTACTGCAGGTTATGTTGCACTTATACCAGAAAAACCATTATCATATGAAGATACACTTAAATATGCAGGAAATATTCCAGTTGTAAATATAAATGGATATGGTTATGTTTCATACTATACATCAGATACTTGTAATGCATCTAATAATACTGAGTGTAAAACTGATTATGCGTCATCTAATGTAAAAATTATTATTGATGCATGGGCAGCGGATAATTTAAAAGATGGATCAACAGCAAGTGTTATGACAACAGAGTATTTAACTAATCAAGGATATTCGTTAATTGGCAACAATACTTATCAAAAAACATCAAATACACCAACAAGTTTATTCTCTTTAGGCATTGATTATTGGGCAATTGATGATAATGGTAATGTATATAAAGGATCAAGTTTATTTAATGTAACATATCCTTATGATATTGCAACTATAAGGCCAATTATAATTGCACCAAAAGATGATGTAAAAGTAAATAGACCAACTAATAATGGAAATAACAATGGTACATCTGCTAATAGTGTAACTAATAATACAAATAATGATACTGCAAATCCCTATACAGTAGACAATATAATCATGTTTGTTGCAATTGCCGTTATAGTTATATGTGCAATTATCTATTTTGCTTATATTATTAGTAAAAATAAGAAGAAAGAAGAAAAAAAGAAAGAGAATACTAATAAGTAATTCTCCTTTTTGTAAAAAAATAAGAGGTAATTATGAAAAAAAATATAATATATGCAATATTAATTATGTTTTTAGTATTTATAGGTTTAAGTAATGCTAAAGCATATAGTTATGGTGATGAAGTAACTTATAATAATATGAAGTTTAACGTGCTTAAAGATAATGGTGAAAGTGTAACAATTTTAAAACAAACACCGTTATTAGCAAACGATGTCGACTATTATGGTAGAGGTCATATTAACATGTATAATTTATATTATATAGGTTATCCTTCTACAAAATATACAAAAAGATCAGCAAATGATAAAGGATATGGCGCAATAGCTTTTTATAGTAGGAAGAAATGTTCTAATATTGATAAAAATTATTCGGGTTGTGTTAATGATTATAATAAATCTGATGTGAAATATGTAGTAGATGCTTGGGCAAATCAAGAATTTGGTTCTGAAAATTTGGTTAAAGATGAAACAGGATATTCGGCAAGGCTAATGACTAAGGAAGAAATAGAAAGATATTATGTATATGAATATCGTGAATATACGCCAACTGATCCTACTTTAGTGCGAGTTATCTCAGATGAAACTCCGAGCTGGTTATATCAGTCCGGAATGACTTCTTGGCTGATGACTCCTGTTGGTGATGGAAATAATGTTTATGATGATAAACTATATGAAATTTATGTATATGATTATAAGTATATTAGGCCAATTGTAACAATTAATAAAACAGAATTAGATAGGAATAATGGTGTATTTAAAGAATATATAATTGATGAAACAGGATTTAAAGATTTGTCTAATAATAGATATAAAACTGGTGATGTTATAAACTATAAAGGAATAAGGTTTTACGTTGTTAATGATAATTCAGAAGATAATATGGAGATATCTTTACTTAAGGCAACACCGCTTACTGTAAATGATGTTAATACATATGGTGTAGGATATATAAATAAGTATGGTGATAATAAAGATATAGTAATCGATAAAAATGGCTATGGTGCAGTTGCATATTTTAGAAGCGATACTTGCTTTAATGATAGTAATAAATCTGGATGTACTAATAAGTTTGATGAATCTGATGTTGGTCATATTGTTGATAATTGGTCTAGAAGTATATTTAATTCTCAACAACTTAATATTGCAGATTTGAATATGAAATTTAGAGTAATTAATCAATCAGATTTATATGCATTAGATTATACAGGTAATATTTCTGCTGCTAATACATCTGGCCCTCCTAGATATATTCGTTCAGGTATATATAATGATGATATAAATTTATCAAGTTGTTGGTCTTCTATACCTTATGGTGATGATAATTATCAAGTAGGCGCTGCTGATCATGAAAATAAATTTGGTGTACAAGTAGTTTATTCAAATGAACATATAATATGTCCTGTAGTAACAATTAAAAAAAATCCACTACCGGGTGTAGAACTTGATGAAGAACCTGATGAAGATGAAAATATTATAGTAAATGTTCCAGATACTAAATTATATAAAGGTATTATGATTGCTTTATCAGGATTTGTAATAACTGGTTTATCCATTACGTTAACGATGCTTAATAAAAGAGATAAAAAAGGTAATAGACAATAATACCTTTTTTTGTTATACTTTTAACTGTGGTGATTTTATGGATTATATTAAAGGTAGTTATAGAAGTAGTATTTATGAAAATGGGATGTTTGTAATAGGTTTATTTAAAGTTGAAGAAACTAACATTGAAGAAATGCGAATATATGTGAATAGAACTATTACTTTTAAAGGAAATTTTGAAACACTTAGTCGTGGACAGTTATATAATTTCTATGGAGTATGTGTCGAACATCCTAAATACGGATTTCAGTTTGATGTAGAAAGATATGAAATTATAAAACCAGTTGGTAAAGATGGAGTAATTGAGTATTTATCAAGTGGTATATTTAAAGGAATTGGTAAAAATATTGCTAGAAAAATAGTAAATGTACTTGGTGTTGATGCTCTAGATAAAATTGTCGAAGATAAAAATATTTTAGATCAAATCCCTAAATTAAATATGAAGAAAAAAGCCTTAATATATAATACTCTTAAAGATAATGAAGATAGTAGAAAATCCATAATTGAACTTACTAATAAAGGTTTCAGTATGAATGATGCATCAGAAATATATAAGATTTATAAAGAAAATACTTTAAAAGTACTAGAACATAATCCATATAATATGATAGATAATGTAAAAAATATTACATTTTCTAAGGTAGATGAAATAAGAAATAACTTTGATATAGATATAAATGATTCTAGAAGAATTGAAGCATGTATTATATATTGTATGAAAGAACTTAGTTTTGAAACTGGAGATACATATTCTTATTATGATGAAATAGTGGATATTTTAAATAGATATAATCATACTAATATTGATTCTGAATTAATAGATGAATGCTTAGCAAATCTAGAATGCGATTTAAAAATCATTAAGGAAGAAGATAAATATTTTTTAGCTGATATATATAATGCAGAAGAATATATTGCTACTAGAATAATAGATTTATCTAGTAGAGAACCTAATAATTTTGTTAAAATTGATAAATTTATTACTGAGTTAGAAAAGAAAAACAATATCATTTATAATGATATACAGAAGGTTGCTATAAAAAAAGCAATTAATAATCATATAACTATAATTACTGGAGGGCCCGGAGTAGGTAAAACCACTATAATAAAAGCAATACTTGATGTATATAAAAAAATATATAAACTAGATTCTGATAGTTTATTAGAACGAGTTATGTTACTTGCTCCAACAGGAAGAGCAGCCAAAAGAATGATGGAATCAACAAATTTTAGAGCTAAAACAATCCATAGTTTTTTAAAATGGAATAAAGAAGATAATACATTTAGTGTAAATGAATATAATCCTGATTATCATAGATTTATTATTATTGATGAGACTAGCATGATAGATAATGATTTGTTTTATAATTTATTAAAAGGTCTTAGAAGTAATATAAAGTTAGTATTAGTAGGAGATTTTAATCAATTACCTAGTGTTAGAGCGGGAAATGTATTAAGAGATTTAATTGATTCTAATATGGTAGATATAGTTCATTTAAATTATTTATATAGACAAAAAGATACTAGTTATATACCAGTGCTTGCACGTGAAATTAAAGATAATAATCTATCTAATTTTTTAGAAAAGAAAGATGATTATGTATTTTTAAAATGTAGTATGGAAGGTATTATACCAACGATAATTGATGCATGTAATCTAGCTATTAAAAAAGGATATGATTATAAACGTATTCAAGTAATGGCTCCCATGTATGCCGGAATTAATGGGATAGATAATTTAAATAAGGTATTACAAAATGTATTTAATCCTAAAAGTGATAGTAAAAAAGAAATAAAATATGGAGATATTATATATAGAGAAGGAGATAAAGTACTACAACTTGTAAATATACCAGATTCTAATGTTTATAATGGAGATATTGGTGTTATTATAAAAATAAATGAAGCAAATGAGTCTGAAAGTGGTAAAAGAGAGGTTATAATAGACTTTGATGGTAGTATTGTTAACTATGATATACCATCACTGATTAATATTAAACATGGATTTATTATGAGTATTCATAAGTCTCAAGGTAGTGAATTTGAAGTAGTAATTATGACAATTTGTAAAAGTTATAAAAGGATGCTTTATCGTAAATTAATTTATACAGGAATAACTAGAGCAAAAAGAAAACTTATACTAATAGGTGATAGTGAAGCGTTTACATATAGTGTAGAAAATAGTCGGGAACATATAAGAAAAACAGATTTAGTAAATAAAATGCATAAAATTAAAAATAATAGACATAATATAGATGTATATAGTTAATATATACAAAATATTCTAGTCGAGGTGATTTTATGAAATGGACTAAAAGTGCGATGCTTATTGGATTAGGCGCAATAGGTGTATTAGCTTATCAAAGATATGGTGATACTATGAAAGAAAAAGCAACAGATATAGTAGATAATACTATGAATAAGATAGGCAAAAAAATGGATTAACTAGAATATAAAATAAAGAAAAATTAGTTTTAAACTAGTTTTTCTTTTAGTTTGTAATCTTTTTTTGAACTCCTATCATAGAACCAAAGATAGTGGATATGGCAATTATTAAATAATAGATTAGACTTTGTGGTTTAAAACTACTTAGAATGATACTTAGTAATAGAAAAATCATAATAATAATTAAACTAAGTCTAGCTCCTTCTACAATACCTTTTTTAGTAGCTCTAATCCCCATCATAATACCACCTATAAACACACTTATAATAGGAATAATAAATTTCATTATTTTAGTTAAGTTATCACTAAAAATATTAAAATAACTAAATATAGTAACTAACATAGTTAGTATTATAATTATTATACTTATATAACCTAGAACTCTTCCTAAATTTTTTAAATATCTCATTATATCACCTATAAAATATTATGTATTTGTATAAAAAATAATAACTATATTCATAATAAATTAGGTGATACTATGTATATATCAATAGTTCTTAGAACTCTTTTTATGTATTTTTTTATAATAGTTGTATATAGAATCATGGGAAAAAAAGAAGTAGGACAGTTAAGTATAATAGACTTAATCGTATCTATATTAATAGCAGAGTTAGTTGCTATTGCGATAGAAGCAGAAAAAAGTATATTCTTATCTATTATTCCAATTACAATACTTACAATTACACAAATAGGTATAAGTTTTATAACACTAAAGAATGAAAAAATAAGAGATTTAATAGATGGTAAACCAACAGTTATTATTAAAAATGGTAAACTTAATTTTAAAGAAATGTCACATTTAAGATATAGTCTAGATGATTTAGTAACACAACTAAGATTACAAGGAGTTAAAAGTATTGAGAAAGTTAAATATGCAATCTTAGAGAATAATGGAAGCCTTTCTGTATTTAGCGATGATGAAGACTATCCATTACCATTAATATTAGATGGAGTAATAGACTATAAAGTACTTAGTGATATCAATAAAGATTATCCTTGGCTTAAAAACATAATAAGTAAAAAACAAATAGAACTAGAAGAAATATTCTATGCCTTTTATACTCATAATAAACTATTTATCATAACGAAAGATGAGTTATTATGATTTGCACAAATCAAAATTATATGATATTATGTATATAGATGAGGAATAATTATTGTAAAAACTCATATAATAAAAAAAGGATACGTTTGATTATCCGAATCAGACGCTTCCTCAGTTTTCTTTCGAAGGCATCTGAGACAACATAGTTGAATCAGATGCCTTTGCTTATCTTGTGATAAACACTATTAATAGTAAAATTTCTTTTACTATTAATAGAAATATTAAAGTAAACAGAATTTTTTCTCTATTAATGTACTTCATATTGTACCTCCTATATATTAATTAAAAGACCAAAGTTCCCTGATAATAATAGGAGGAAGCATCTGAATTCAAACGTATCCGAGGACATTATAACACAAAATAGATGAGTGGTGTAATTGAACATAGGTAAGAAAATTGAAAGAAATTTAACAAATTTAAAAAAAGTGCTTGTCATATATATAGTATAATACAGTCATAAGGTAAGCAAGGAAGATACCTTATTAGATAGGAGAGGTTATATATATGACAAAGTTAAGAAGGAAAGGGTTCACACTTATTGAACTTATTGCAGTATTAGTAGATTAGTACCAATGATGGTATCACTTGGGGTACTATATTTTATAATGTATTTCAATTTGCGGTGTATCAGATAAATCATTTCTATCATAATCAATATGTGAAATAAAAGATTTTAATAGATCATTTTTTTCTTGAATGTTTTCTATTTCATAATATGAATCCATTAGTTCTTTATATTTGGGAATTTTATCAATCTCAAATTTATTTTTTTGTTCATTTGGACTTATGTCAAGTTTTTAGACACAAAATTTCGCGATTTTCTGAATTGTCGTATTTAAATTTATTCCAATTCCTCCATCAAAACAGGGACCCAGCAATTTATCTTAGATAACTCGCCAATCAAATTATTAATTTGATTGCCTCAGGCATTGCGATAAATTGCTGCCTATTTTGATGGATTTTCTCGGCATAAAATTAAATACTATGTTAATGCTAAACTTGCAGTATATAACCTATATTTTTCATTAGGTGTAATGTATCCTAATGTACTATGAATTCTTTGGTTATTATACCAACTTTCAATAAATTCAAATATTGCAAGTCTTGCTTCATTAAATGTTTTATACGTATTAACATTTACTTCTTCTTTTTTTAATATGGCATTGAAGCTCTCTATACTTGCGTTATCATAAGGATAACCTTTTTTACTATATGAATGCTTTATTCCTAATTCTTCAAGTAGTTTTTCATAATCATTTGAAGTATATTGACTACCTCTATCAGAATGATATATTCCACCTTTTTTTTAGCCTCTATTTATCAATGCTTTGTTAAATGCATCAATAACTAAATCATCAGTCATATTAAGCCCATAAGACCATCCAACAACTTTTAAATCAAATAAGTCCATTACTATTGCAAGATAAGTCCAACCTGTTTCTTTGGTATAAATATATGTTATATCTCCCACCCATTTTTCACTTGGTTTTTCAGCGAAAAAGTCTTGTTCTAAAAGGTTTGGATACTCCTTTTTATTATCTGATTTAGATGATCCAGCATGATTAAATTTCTTGATAGTAATACTTCTTAATCCCATTTTTTTCATTCTTCTAGCAACTCTTTTTTGACTTACTTTATCACCTTGATTATTTAATATTATAGTTATCTTTGGTGAACTATATCTACCTTTAGATTCATCATATATCTTTTTTATTTTTACATCTAGTTCTTTATTAGCTATATGATAACTATTTTCTTTATGCTTACAATGATAGTAGTAAACTGAATGATGAATACCTAAACATTTGCATATTATTCTAACATCATAAGTATCCTTATTATCATCGATAAACCTTATTTTATCTTCTGTTCTTTCGAGAATATGGCAACTGCTTTTTTTAAGATTTCATTCTCCAATTGAACTTGTTGCAACTCTTTTTTTAGTTTTATTATTTCATCATTATTAGTTGTCTCACCAGTTGATGTAGTAATTGTTCCATATTTTTGAATCCATGGTCTTATAGTTGATTCATTAATGCCATATTCTCTAGATAACTCAGAAATCTTTTTACCATTTTCATATAATGTTACCAATGTTTTCTTGAATTCTTCATCATAACTTTTGTAAGTTTTTCCCATAAACACTTTCTCCGTTTCTAGTGGCAGTTATTATACCACATTCCGCGAATTTCTGTGTCTATATATCTATACTAACACCACATATTCAGTCATAATAAAAGCCAGTTTTAAATGAAATTCGTAAATTTTTGTGAAAATTAAATGAAAAATTAAATGAAAAAGGTTGTAATAATTAATAAAATGTTATACAATTAAATTGTCCTGAAATAAGGATAAGATAACTAATACTGCAATTAGTTCAATTAATGTGAAGGATTTTGATTCTTTTTTGACTTAAATCAGACTCCTAAA